>NZ_CAPF01000042.1:0-45907 GCF_000321165.1 Enorma timonensis | reverse complement strand
CGGGCGAGCCCCTGCCGCCGCTCGCGGGCGTGCCGCTCGCGGTGAAGGACAACATGAACCTCGCGGGCACGCGCACCACCTGCGCCTCCCGCATGCTCGAGCACTACGAGAGCCCCTACACCGCTACGTGCGTCGCGCGCATGCTCGATGCGGGCTGCGTGCCGGTGGGCAAGGCGAACATGGACGAGTTCGCGTTCGGCTCCTCGACGGATTCCTCCGCCTTCCACCCCACGAACAACCCCTGGGACACCGCGCGCGTGCCTGGCGGCTCGTCAGGCGGCTCGGCGGCAGCGGTCGCGGCGGGCGAGGTGGCGCTCGCGCTCGGCTCGGACACGGGCGGCTCCATCCGCCAGCCGGCGTCGTTCAGTGGCGTCGTGGGCATGAAGCCCACCTACGGCGCCGTGTCGCGCTACGGCGTGGTGGCCTTCGGCAGCTCGCTCGACCAGGTGGGGCCTTTCGGCCGCACGGTCGAGGACGTCGCGCTCGCCATGGACGCCCTCGTGGCGGGCGGCCGCGACCCGTATGATTCGACCTCGCAGGATGTGCCCCCGCGCTTCGCCGATGCCGTGGACACGGACATCGCGGGCATGCGCGTGGGCGTCATCCCGGCGTTCATGGACGCAGACGGTCTCACCCCGGAGGTGCGCCGCGCCGTGGAGGGCGCCGCGCACTCGCTCGAGGCGGCGGGAGCCGAGCTCGTGGAGGTCGAGCTGCCGCACCTCGACGCCGCCATCGCCGCGTACTACGTGATCGGCCCGGCGGAGGCGTTCAGCAACCTCGCGCGCTTCGACGGCATCCGCTACGGCTACCGGGAGCCCGACTGCGCCACGCTCGCCGCCCAGAGCTCGCTGTCGCGCGCGCACGGGTTCGGCGCGGAGGCGAAGCGCCGTCAGATGCTCGGCGCGTACCTGCTCTCCTCGGGCGTGTACGACAAGTACTACTACGCCGCGCAGAAGGCGCGCACGCTCATCACGGAGGACTACGCCCGTGCGTTCGACCGCGCCGACGTGCTGCTCATGCCCGCCGCGCCGCGCACGGCGTTCAAGCACGGCGAGATCAGCGACCCCACGCAGATGTACCTCTCGGACATGTACACCATCTCGCTCAACATCGCGGGCAACGGCGGCATCACCGTGCCCGTCGGGCTGGGCGAGGAGAGCGGGCTGCCCGTGGGCGCGCAGCTCGTGGCGCCCGCCTTCGCCGACGAGCGGCTCATCGCGTTCGGCGCGGCGCTCGAGCGGGCGTGCGCCGGCGCATGGGATGCCGTGCGCGGCGCCGCTGCCGCGGGGGAGGGTGCGCGCTTCGGCGCCCCCGTCGCGCCCGCGTTCGCCGGGAAGGGGGGTGAGCTCGCATGAAGGAGCTCAACGAGGTGCTGCGCGATTGGGAGGCCGTGATCGGCCTCGAGATCCATACCGAGCTCACGACGCTCGAGACAAAGATGTTCTGCGGCTGCAAGCTCAGCCACGACGATGAGCCGAACACGAACGTGTGCCCCGTGTGCCTGGGGCTCCCGGGCGCGCTGCCGGTGCCGAACAAGCGCGCGATCGAGTACATCGTGAAGGCGGGCCTCGCCACGAACTGCGAGATCCAGAAGCACTCGATGTTCTACCGCAAGCACTACTTCTATCCCGACATGGCGAAGAACTTCCAGACCACGCAGGGTCCGGTGGCGTTCGCCATGCACGGCAGGCTCGACCTCGAGGTCACGGGCCGCGGCGCCGCCGAGCGCCCGGAGTGCGCGTTCGGCGCGGCGGAGGCCGAGAGCCTGGCGAGCGCCTCGGCGGGCGCGGTCGGCCTCTCCGCGAGCATGGCGCGCGACCTTCCCGAGCAGGGGGGCGCGCTCGCGGGCCTCTCGGGCTACGACACCGCCTCGCTCGCCGTGCCCGAGCGCCGCGAAGACGGCTCGTACACGGTGCCCATCCGGATCCTGCGCATCCACATGGAGGAGGACGCGGCGAAGATGGTGCACGTGGGCGGCGACGAGGGGCGCATCGGCGGCGCGGCCGAGAGCCTCATCGACTACAACCGCTGCGGCACCCCGCTCATCGAGCTCGTGACCGAGCCCGACCTGCGCACGCCCGAGGAGGCGCGCCTGTTCATGGAGAAGCTCCGCCGCATCTTCCTGGCGCTCGGCATCTCCGACTGCTCCATGGAGAAGGGCTCCATGCGCTGCGACGGCAACGTGAGCCTGCGCCGCCGCGGCGACGCGCGCCTGGGCACCAAGACCGAGCTCAAGAACCTCAACTCCTTCAAGGCGCTGCACGACGGCCTCGCGTACGAGATCTGCCGCCAGGCCGAGGTGCTCGAGGCGGGCGGCGAGATCTACCAGGAGACGCGCCACTGGGAGCCGAGCCGCAAGCGCACGGTCGTCATGCGCGTGAAGGAGACGGCGGACGATTACCGCTTCTTCCCCGACCCCGACCTCGCGCCGTTCGACCTCACGGACGAGTTCATCGAGCACTGCCGTGCGGAGCTGCCGGAGCTGCCGGACGAGCGCCGCGACCGCTACGTGCGCGAGCTGGGCATCAAGCGCGCCGACGCGGAGCAGATCGCGGGCGACCCGGAGGTCGCGGCCTTCTTCGAGGAGGCGGTGGGCGGCCTTGCCGGCAAGGAGGCGCAGACCGTCGCGAACCTCGTGGTGAACGAGCTGCCCGCCTACCTGCGCGGCGCGAGTGTCGCGCTTGCCGAGAGCGCGCTGCGCCCCGAGCAGGTCGCGGGCCTGGCGAAGCTCCTCGCCTCGGATGCCATCAGCTCCAACCAGGGCCACGAGGTCTTCGAGGCCATGGCCGCCTCGGGCGACGACCCCGAGCGGATCGTCGACGCGCGCGGCATGCGCCAGGTGAGCGATGCCGGCGCGCTCCAGCCCATCGTGGATGAGGTGCTCGAGCGCTGCGCGGAGCAGGCCCAGCAGTACCGCGACGGCAACCAGAAGGTGCTCGGCTTCCTCGTGGGCCAGTGCATGAAGGCGAGCCGCGGCAGCGGCAACCCCAAGCGCTTCAACGAGCTGCTGCGCGCGGCGCTCGAGGCATAGAAACGCCGGTGGGCGGGTACGCTTTCAGGCGCGCCCGCCCGCTCGTTTTGCATGCGCGTATGCACGGCGCGCCCGGTGCCGCCGCCGCGCTATGCAGTTTCAAATCGTGGATACTTTATTTCGATAAAGTTTCCTATCAGTTTTGTATCAATTCGCACCCCGATGGAAGCTATAGTTTCCCTACCCAAAATATACGGAAGGAGTTTCATCTATGTCCATGGCAGATATCTCGCGCCGTCGGTTCATCGAGGCGATGGGCGCGGTCTCCACGATCGGTCTTGTGGGTCTTACCGGCTGCGGTGCCCAGCGCGCCAGCGACACCGGTTCCTCTGCGGGTGAGGGCGGCATCGCCGACACCATCACCTTCGCGCAGGGCGCCGATCCGCGCGGCCTCGACCCCGCCTACGTCGACGACGGCGAGTCCGCCAAGGTCATGTCCAACATCTACGACACGGTGCTCCGCTTCGACGTCGAGTCCACCGAGGTGCTCCCGTGCCTCGGCGAGATGCCCGAGATCTCCGATGACGGCCTCACCTACACCTTCAAGATCCGCGAGGGCGTGAAGTTCCACGACGGCACCGACTGCGATGCCGACGCCATCGTGACCTCCATCACCCGTCAGCTCGAGCCCAACCGCACCGAGGACATGCCCTACGCGTCCTTCGTGTTCGGTTCCGAGGAGGCGAACACCGGCATCGCGTCCATCGAGGCGCCCGACGCCACGACGCTCGTCATCACCCTCCGCTCGCCCTCCACGCCGTTCATCAAGAACATGGCCATGACGCTCGCCGCCCCCATCGTGGCGCCGTCCGCCATCGAGGCCGGCGACTCCAACGAGAACCCCGTCGGCTCCGGCCCCTACAAGTTCGTCTCCTGGTCCAAGGGCGAGAACATCGTGCTCGAGGCCAACGAGGATTACTGGGATGAGGAGCGCAAGCCCCAGACCAAGAACGTCATCTTCCGCTTCATCACCGAGAACTCGAGCCGCGTGACCGCCCTCAACAACGGCGAGGTCGACATCATCGACGGCATCGACGCCTCCGTGGTGCCCACCATCACCGATGCCGGCAACGAGCTGTTCAGCGAGGACGGCATGAACATCAACTACCTCGCGTTCCGCAACGACACGGGTGCCTTCTCCACCGTCGAGGCGCGTCGCGCCTTCTGCCAGGCTGTGAACGTCGAGGAAATGGTCCAGAGCCTCTATGGCGATTACGCGGGCGTGGCCACCTCCGTCATGCCGCTGTGGATGGCCCCGTACGACGAGGACATCAAGCAGACCGCCTACGACCCGGAGGCCGCGAAGGCCGCCTTCGCCGACCTGGGCATCACGAGCTGCACCATGCTCACCTACACGAACCCCCGTCCGTACAACTCCATCGGCGGCCAGCCCCTCGCCGAGGCCATCCAGGGCTACCTGGCCGATGCCGGCGTCGACATGGACATCGTCTCCTACGACTGGACGACCTACCAGACCAAGGTCGACACGGACGCCTTCGACTGCTGCCTCTACGGCTGGGTGGGCGACAACGGCGACCCGGACAACTTCATGAACCTGCTCGCCGATGAGAACGTCTCCATGAACGTCGGCCGCTATCGCAGCGATGCGTACAACCAGCTCATCCAGCAGGGCCTCAGCACGCCCGACGGCGACGAGCGCGACGCCATCTACAAGCAGTGCGAGCAGATGGTCGCCGACGAGATGCCGTGGATGCTCATCAGCCACGCCAAGAACCTCGCCGCCTACGCGCCGAGCATCAACAACTTCTACTATCACCCGACGGGAGTCGTCCACATGGAGCTCGTCACCAAGACGGCGTAACGCTCCCATGCTCACGACGCGGTTTTGCTAACATAACGCGGGCCGGGCTTGCTCGGCCCGCGTTGTCGTTGCAGGCAGGGCGCGCAGGGTCGCGCCGCTATGAATGGAAGGAGGGGGTAGCATGCTGAAATACGTTCTCAAGCGCATCTTGCTGGCGATCCCGGTTCTGCTGGGCGTCTCCATCATCGTGTTCCTCATCATGCGCGTGTTCTCCGCTGATCCGGCGCCCGTCGTGCTCGGACAGCATGCTACTGAGCAGGCCATGGAGGCCTGGCGCGAGGCGAACGGGCTGAACGACCCGCTCATCGTGCAGTATTTCAATTTCCTGGGAGGTGCCCTCACGGGCAACCTGGGGGAGAGCTACTACACCCACACACCCGTCACGCAGGAGCTGCTGTCGCGCTTCCCGGCGACCATCGAGCTCGCCCTCGTGGCGATCATCATCGCCTCCGTGGTGGGCGTGGCGCTCGGCGTGCTCTCGGCGACGCACAAGAACTCGGTGATCGACGGCCTGTCCACGATCATCGCGCTCGTGGGCGTCTCGATGCCCATCTTCTGGCTCGGCGTGCTGCTCATCATCTTCTTCGCGGGCTACCTGCATGTGCTGCCCAGCTCGGGTCGCATGGACCCGTTGCTCCAGCCGGTGGGCGGTACGGGTTTCTACCTGCTCGACACCCTGCTCATGGGTGACTTCGAGGCGTTCTCGGATGCCGTGGCGCACATCACCCTGCCGGCGCTCGCGCTCTCCATGTACTCGCTCGCGGTCATCACGCGCATGACCCGCTCGAGCATGCTCGAGACGCTCGGCGAGGACTACGTGCGCACGGCGCGTGCCAAGGGCCTGAAGAAGCGTCGCGTGGACATCCATCATGCGCTGCGCAACGCGATGCTGCCCGTCACCACGGTCATCGGCCTGCAGCTGGGCAGCCTCCTCGGCGGCGCGATGCTCACCGAGACGGTCTTCGCCTGGCCGGGCATCGGCAAGTTCGTGGTCGACAGCATCCTGAAGTCCGACTTCCCCGTCGTGCAGGGCGCGGTGCTGCTCATCGGCACGATCTTCATCATCATCAACCTCGTGGTCGACGTGATCTACGCATACCTCGATCCGCGCATCTCCTATAGCAAGGAAGAGGGGTGATCGACATGGCAGAGGCAACGCTTCAAGCGAACGAGCCCCAGAAGCAGGCGCAGCCCGATCCCGAGAGCGCGCCCAAGCAGGCGGAGAAGACCGAATCGCTGTGGAAGGACGTCTGGTACTCGCTGCGCCAGAACATCCCCGCCATGGTGAGCCTTTTCGTCATCCTGCTGCTCGCCATCGTGGCGATCGTCACCTACTTCTGGCCGCAGGTGCTCCCGTACGACCCGTACGCGCAGGACCTCTCCGCGTCGTTCCAGCCGCCCAGCGCGGCGCACTGGTTCGGCACGGACCAGCAGGGCCGCGACATCTTCAGCCGCGTGCTCATCGGCAGCCAGATCTCGCTCACCGTCGGCCTGCTCTCCGTGGCCATCTCGCTCGTGATCGGCGTGGTGCTCGGTGCCGTCGCGGGCTATAAGGGCGGCATCGTCGACACCATCATCATGCGCATCATGGACATGATGCTCGCCACCCCATCCATCCTGCTCGCCATCGCCTTTATGGCGGCGCTCGGCCGCGGCATCGACAAGGCCATCATCGCCATCGGCTTCGTGTCGATCCCCGAATACGCGCGCATCGTGCGAAGTCAGGTGCTCGCGGTCAAGCAATCGGATTACGTGGCGGCCGCGCGCGTCATCGGCGATTCCGACGCGGTGATCATCTTCAAGCACGTGCTGCCCAACGTCATGCCGTCCATCATCGTCCGCGCGACGCTCGGCATCTCGAGCGCCATCCTCGACGCGGCCGCCCTCGGCTTCCTCGGCCTGGGGGTGCAGCCGCCGGCGGCGGAGTGGGGCGACATGCTCGGCCGCGGCCGCAACTACATCTTCGCGGCGCCCTACGCCATGATCTTCCCCGGCCTCGCCATCACCATCACCGTGCTCGCGTTCAACCTGCTCGGCGACGGCATCCGCGACGCCTTCGACCCCAAAGCCAGGAAGAGGTGATACCTGTGGCATTGCTTGAAGTGCACGACCTCGTCACCGAGTTCCCCACGCGCAAGGGCGTCGTCCGCGCCGTGAACGGCGTCTCGTTCGACGTCGAGCCCGGCGAGATCCTCGCCGTGGTGGGCGAGTCCGGATCGGGCAAGAGCGTGACCTCGCTGTCCATCATGCGGCTCCTCCAGGATCCCGGCCATGTGGCGGGGGGTTCCATCACGTTCGACGGCAAGGACCTGCTCGCCGCGACGGAATCCGAGATGGAGCAGATCCGCGGCGCGCAGATCTCGATGATCTTCCAGGAGCCCATGACGAGTCTGAACCCCGTGTACCGCGTGGGCGACCAGATCGTCGAGGCCATCCGCACGCACTCGGACATGAGCAAGAAGGACGCCTGGGCGCGCGCGGTCGAGATGCTGCGCGTGGTGGGCATCCCGAGCCCCGAGGAGCGGGCGCGCGACTTCCCGCACCAGATGTCGGGCGGCATGCGCCAGCGCGTCATGATCGCCATGGCGCTCTCCTGCGACCCGAAGCTGCTCATCGCCGACGAGCCCACCACGGCGCTCGACGTGACCATCCAGGCGCAGATCCTGGAGCTCATCTACAAGCTGCGCAACGAGTTCAACATGGCGGTGCTGCTCATCACGCACGACCTGGGCGTCGTGTCCGAGGTGGCCGACCGCGTGGTGGTCATGTACTGCGGCCAGGTGGTCGAGGAGGGCGAGAAGTTCGAGCTGTTCGAGTACCCGCTTCACCCCTACACGCTGGGCCTCCTGCGCTCCATCCCGCGCCTCGAGGACGAGGCGTCCGAGCGCCTGTACATGATCAAGGGCTCCGTGCCCAACCCGCTCGACATGCCGAGCGGCTGCCCGTTCTCCGACCGCTGCGAGCGCGTGACCGAGCGGTGCCGCAGGGAGCGCCCCGAGCTCAAGGAGGTTCCGGGCACCACGCGCCGCGTGCGCTGCTTTCTCTACGACGACGAGGCGGAGGTCGCCCATGCCGTGGAGGCCACGGAGAAGGCGCACGTGGTCAAGGCGAAGCTCGAGGCCGAGGAGCGCGAGCGCATCGAGCGCGCGCGCAAGATGAGCGGCGGCGCCGAGGTGACGGTGGAGATCGAAGAGGAAGAGGAGGTGCGCTAGCACATGGCTATCGATAAGACGGATACCCTCATCGAGGTGCAGCACCTCACGAAGAGCTTCGTCGCCGGGTCGAGCTTCTTCGGCAAGCCGACGTCCTTCGTGCGCGCGGTCGACGACGTGAGCTTCTCGATCCGCCGCGGCGAGGCGTTCGGCCTCGTGGGCGAGTCCGGCTGCGGCAAGACCACGATCGGCAAGATGATCGTGGGCCTGCTCAAGCCCACGAGCGGCAAGATCCTGTTCGAGGGCGAGGACATCACCGCCCTGAACCAGCGCGACCGCCGCAAGCTCTGCAGCGACATCCAGCTCATCTTCCAGGACCCCTACGCGAGCCTGAACCCGCGCATGACCGTCGGGCAGATCGTCGCCGAGCCCATGATCGTGAACAACATCCTGCCGAAGGACAAGATTGACGACCGCGTCGACGAGCTGCTCGAGCGCGTGGGTCTCGCCTCGTACATGAAGAACCGCTACCCGCATGAGTTCTCCGGCGGCCAGCGCCAGCGCGTGGGCATCGCTCGTGCGCTCGCGGTGAACCCGAAGCTCATCGTCTGCGACGAGCCGGTCTCGGCGCTCGACGTGTCCATCCAGGCGCAGGTGCTCAACCTGCTCGACGATCTGAAGGAGCAGTTCGGCCTCACGTATCTGTTCATCGCGCACGGCCTGAACGTGGTCAAGCACATCTCCGACCGCGTGGGCGTGATGTACCTCGGCCGCCTCATGGAGGTCGCGCCGAAGAACTCCCTGTACCACGAGCCGCTGTGCCCGTACACGCAGGCCCTGCTTTCGGCGATCCCGAGCCCGGATCCCAAGCTGCAGCGCAAGCGCATCATCCTCGAGGGCGACGTTCCGAGCCCCATCGACCCGCCGGCGGGCTGCCGCTTCGCGAGCCGCTGCTTCGCGAAGGTCGCCGCCTGCGACGTGGCCGCGCCCAACCAGCGCGAGGTGCTGCCCGATCACATGTGCGCGTGCCACCGCTACGACAACGTGCTGCCCGAGCGGGCGCACGAGGTCGCGCGCGAGATCCAGTACGACGCCGCCCGCCCGAGCTATGGCCGGGGGAGCGACCTGGTGAACGCGGATCCCGTGGTGACGCCGTAAGGCGCAGGCGTTACAGCTGAGCGTTGTATACGAGAAAGGGCGAGCTCCCGAGGGGGCTCGCCCTTGTTGTGTGGTGGAGCCGCGGAGAATCCGCGTATTCGCTGCGCGAATACGCATCCGCTGCGGCGGCTTGCGCCGCCTTGCGCGCTGCGCTGGCAAAGACGCTCGCGCGCTTTGCACAGCTTCGCGCCCCGCACGGAGTTCGATTCTCCGCGCCGCAAAACGACATGCGGGCGATGGCAGAAAACGCCATCGCCCGCATGGGATATGGTGGTGGAGCCGCGGAGAATCGAACTCCGGTCCACGGTAGCCTCCTGATCGGCATCTCCAGGCTCAGTCGCTGGTTTGGTCTCGGGCGCTGTGCGCGCAGCGACACGCTCGCAGCGCCCCAATCGGTTCGGTCTTAGCCCGCGCCATACCGATCACGTGCGCGGGAGCATTCCCCTAGCATGACACCGCACCCGGAGCGGGGAACATCCGGGATTGGCGTGTCGCTATAAATTAAGCGGCAAGAGCCAGCTGAGGCTCGTAAGAAGAATTCTTGTCAATTCAATTTGACGGTACCCCTGATTAACGTGGCGAGGAGACCACGGCCTGCTTCCTCTCTCAAAGCTATCGTGTCGAAACCAGTCGGCCCCGAAAGGGGGTCTGGGTCGGCAGGGTGCATCTCATCCGCCGAACTCGACCTGTCAAAGAACGGTGCCCGAAGGCGATACTCCAGCATAGCACGGCATGAACCGCTGCTCAAGCGCACGGCGTAGGCTTCCGTGATAAAAAGGTGTCAGTCACCTTTTTATCACCACGAAGATACCTCGCGCGCGTATGCGTGACTGGGTGATAAAAAAGTGACTGACACCTTTTTATCACGGCGGGACACGGGCGCAACGAACCGCTCGCCGTGGGTAGAATGAGCCGAAAAGCGCCCGGCCGCAAGGACGGTCGGGATATGGCGTGGAAGGGGATACGCATGCGGGATGCATGGAGCGGAACGGCGGGCACGGAAGGCGCCAAGCGCGCGGAGAACGTGGGGCGTCCCGCCCTCATCCTCGAGGGCGGCAGCTTCCGCTCGGAATTCACGGCGGGCGTGCTCGACGTCATGCTCGAGCGCGGCATCGAGGTGCCCGCGTGCTTCGGGGTCTCGGCGGGCGTACTCTGTGCCCTCAGCTTCAAATCGCGCCAGATCGGTCGCGCGAACCGCGTGAACCTCGCCTTCTGCGACGACCCGCGCTACATCTCCACGCGCTCGCTCGCCACGACGGGCAGCATGATCGGCTACGATTTCATGCTCAACGAGGTACAGGATCGCATCGACCCCTTCGACACGCGGGCGTTCAACGAGAACCCCATGCGCCTCATCGCCACGGTGACCAACATGACGTTCGGCACGGCGGAATACCTCGAGGTGCGCGACGCTTCGCTCGATATCGACATCGTGCGCGCGTCGACGTCGCTGCCCCTCGTGACGCAGCCGGTCGAGATCGCGGGCAGCAAGTACGTCGACGGCGGCGTGGCCGATTCCGTGCCCATCGAGCACGTGCTGGGCGACGAGGGCTTCGACCGGGCGCTCGTGGTGCTCACGCAGGACCGCTCCTACAAGAAGGAGCCGTACCCGCCCGAGTTCATGGCCGCGGCGCGTGCGCGCTACACCGCCTACCCGTACCTGCTCGACGCCCTCGAGACGCGGCACGACCGCTACAACGCGCAGCGCGAGCGCATCTGGGAAGCCGAGCGCGCGGGCAAGGCGCTCGTCATCGCGCCGCCCCGTCCGGTGGAGGTGGGGCATGTCGAGCGCAGCGCCCCGAAGCTCCTCGAGCTCTACATCGAGGGCAGGCAGGAGGCCGAGCGGCACCTCGACGAGATCGCCGCGTTCCTCGGATAGCCCCATGCGCACCCGATGTGCTCGATGTAACCATTCTGCAAAAAACTGAATGAACGAGCACTGAAAATTCGATTCGGCGTGTAGCTGTGCTACCCTTGCAGGGCAATGCGAGCGGCGCGCCGGCGGTAGCTTCCGGGCGCGCCGCCGAAGAGAACCACGTGAGGGGACGAGGCACATGGCGTATGCAGCGGGAGTTGTCGGGGCGGCGGGGTACGCGGGCGTCGAGCTCGTGCGCCTGCTTTTGGCGCATCCGGATTTCGAGCTGCGCGCCATCACGTCGAACACGGATGCGGGGCAGGTGCTCGCGAGCGTCTACCCGGCCTTCGCGGGCGTGAGTGACCTCGTGTTCACGACCCATGACGACCCGGCGCTCGCCGAGTGCGACGTCGTGTTCCTGGCGGTGCCGCATACCGCCGCGCTCGCCGTCGCGCCGCAGCTGCTCGCCTCCGGCGTCACGGTCGTGGACCTCTCGGCCGATTACCGCCTGGACGACCCGGCGGTCTACGAGCGCTGGTACGGCGTCGCGCACACCTCGCCCGAGCTTATCGCCGAGCGCGCCTTCGGCCTGCCGGAGCTCTTCGCCGATGACCTCGCCCGCCTGGCCGAGCGCCATGCTGCGGGAGATGCCGTGCTCGTCGCCTGTGCGGGCTGCTTCCCCACGGCGACCTCGCTCGCCGCGGCGCCCGCGATGCGCCTGGGCTGGGTCGCGGCCGAGGGACCCGTGGTCGTGGACGCCATCTCGGGCGTCACGGGCGCCGGCAAGACGCCCTCCGCGCGGACGCATTTCTGCAGCGCCGACGAGAACCTCGAGGCATACAACGTGTGCCGCCACCGCCACACGCCCGAGATCGAGCAGATCCTGGGTGCCTCCGGCCGCGTGGTGTTCACGCCGCACCTCGCTCCGCTGCGCCGCGGCCTGCTCTCGACGGTGACCCTGCCGCTTGCCCCGGGCGCGCGCGGCCTCACGGCCGAGGACGCGGTGGCGTGCTATCGCGATGCGTACGCCGGCCGCTCGTTCGTTCGTGTGCTCGACGCCGGGCAGACGCCGAAGACCGCGTCCGTCGTCGGCAGCAACACCTGCCAGATCGGCCTCGCCGTGAACGCGGAGGCGGGCGCGCTCATCGCGATCGGCGCCATCGACAACCTGTGCAAGGGCGCTGCCGGCCAGGCGGTGCAATGCGCGAACATCGTGTTCGGCCTCGATGAGCGACGAGGCCTGCCCCAGGTCGCGTTGCCCATCTAGTCACGCAACCTGGCTTCCGCGATCGGGCGCGTCGGACGTCTTGCCTGCGTCCGGCGCGCCTTCGCATCACACGATTCACCCCTACGGATTGGAAGATGACCGATATGGATTACGAGGCATTCGACGAGCAGCTCCGTGCCGTCCCGAACGGCGGCGTGACGAGCGCGGCCGGCTTCAGCGCTTCCGGCGTGCATGCCGGTTTCCGCAAGAACCCCGAGCGCAGCGACCTTGCGCTGCTGGTGGCCGATGAGCCGTGCCCTGCGGCCGGCACGTTCACCCAGAACCGCTTCTGCGCCGCGCCCGTCACGGTGTCGCGCGAGCACCTGGGCGGCGCGGGCGCGGGCATGGTGCGCGCCGTGGTGGTGAACTCCGGCAACGCGAACGCGGCCACCGGCGAGCCCGGCCTCGCGGCGGCGCGGGAGACCTGCGAGATTGCATCCCAGCTGCTGGGCTGCGAGGCGGAGCAGGTGCTCGTGGCGTCGACGGGGGTTATCGGCGTGCCGCTGGGCACCGCGTGCTTCGAGACGGGCCTGCCCCTCGCGATCGACGCCCTGTCCCGCAGCGGCGGGGCGGCAGCGGCACGCGCGATCATGACCACCGACACGCACCCCAAGGAGTACGCCGTGACCTACGAGTCGCGCGACCTCGAGTACGTGGGCTGCACGTTCACGGTGGGCGGCTGCGTGAAGGGCTCGGGCATGATCATGCCGAACATGGCCACGATGATCGCTCTCATCACCACCGATGCCCCCGTAGCTCCCGAGGCGCTGCACGCGCTGCTCTCGGATGCCGTGGCGCGGACGTTCAACAAGGTGACGGTCGACTCCGACACGTCGACGAACGATACCTGCATCGTGCTCGCCTCGGGTGCGGCGGCGCGCGGCGCGGCGCCCATCGTCCCGGGCAGCGAGGCGTACGAGGAGCTCGGGTACGCGCTCTTCGTGGTGTGCGAGTCGCTCGCGCGTGCCATCGCCGCGGACGGCGAGGGATCATCGAAGCTCGTGACCGTGAACGTGGGCGGGGCGGCGACGCCGGAGGACGCGGACGCCTGCGCCCGCGCCGTGGCGAACTCGCCGCTCGTGAAGACCGCCATCGCGGGGCGCGACTGCAACTGGGGCCGCATCGCCGCCGCGCTCGGGAAGTGCGGCGTGCCGTTCGACCAGCGCAAAGTCGACATCGACATCATGGGGCTGCCCGTGTGCCGCGCCGGCCTCACGGTGCCCTTCGACGAGGACGAGGCGCTCCGCCGCTTCGAGGCGCCCGAGATCGTCATCTCGGTCAATCTGGGCGCCGGCGCGTGCTCCACGACGGTCTGGACGTGCGACCTCACGCACGAGTACATCTCGATCAACGCGGATTACCGTTCGTAGCGCGCGATCGGCGCAGCCGCCCCGCGCACTCCGCTGCCGGGCGGCGCCTGCCACGCGTTCTGCCTGTTTGCGACCTTTGGGAGGAATGAGATGAAGTACGCGCGCGACCTCGCGCCCGCGCTCACGAACGAGCAGTTGGGCGAGCAGCTTTACGAGACGTTGCCGTGGGTCAAGAGCATCACCGGCAAGACCGTCGTCATCAAGTACGGCGGCGCGGCCATGGTCGATGCGGACCTGCGCGAGAAGGTCATGGGGGACATCCTGCTGCTCAAGATCATCGGCGCCCGCGTGGTGATCGTGCACGGCGGCGGCGCGGCCATCAACGAGGCGCTCGGTCACTATGACCTGCCGGTCGAGTTTAAGGGCGGCCAGCGCGTGACGACGCCCGAGGCCATGGAGATCGTGCGCGAGGTGCTCGTGGGCAAGGTGAACCAGGAGCTCGTCGCCGCGCTCAACAAGCACGGGGCCGTGGCGGTGGGCGTCTCGGGCAGCGACGGCGGCACGATCCTGGCCGAGCAGCTCGACCCGGAGCTCGGGCGCGTGGGCAAGGTGTGCCAGGTGAACACCGACTACCTCGAGACGCTCCTCGAAAACGACTACATCCCCGTGGTCGCGACGGTCGCGCAGGGCACCGATGGCGGGTTCTTCAACATCAACGCGGACCTTGCCGCCGGGCACATCGCCGCCGCCATCCACGCCCACAAGGCGATCTTCCTCACGGACGTCGACGGGCTGTACGCGGATTTCGCGGACAAGACCTCGCTCATCTCGAACCTCACGCTCGACGAGACCGAGGGGCTGCTGCGCGCGGGGGAGGTCTCGAAGGGGATGATCCCCAAGCTCGAGGCGTGCGTGACGGCGCTTAAGGGCGGCGTGTACCGCGCGCACATCATCAACGGGACGACGCCGCATTCGCTGCTCGTGGAGCTCTTCACCTCGACGGGCGTGGGCACCGTGATGCACTCGACGCTCGAATCCTACGAGTTCGACCAGCATCCGCATCCGGTGGGCGCGTTCGCCTCGCGCCTGGTGGAGACCGAGGAGTGGTAGCCGGGCGGGATTCGAGATGGCCGTTTCGCAGGGAGACGATAGGGTAGGGGGACGAGATGTCGTTTGAGATGGAGCATGAGCTCGACGCGGCGTACGTGATGCCGACGTTCGGGAGGAGCCCGGTGGAGTTCGTGAGCGGCGCGGGTATGACGCTCACCGACAGCGCGGGGAGGGAGTACCTCGACTTCCTCGCGGGGATCGGGGTGTGCTCGCTCGGTCACGGGCACCCGGTGCTCACGCGCGCCCTCGAGGAGCAGGCGAAAAAGCTCCTGCACGTGTCGAACTACTTCTACGTCGAGCACCGCGGGGCGGTGGCGGCGCTGCTCTCCAAGCTCGCGAACGGGGACGCCGCCGGCGCGCGCGAGCTCGCGGAGGCGGTGCGCTCGGGCGACGAGCAGGTTGTGCGCACCGCGGCAGCGCCCGCGGAGGGCGAGCAGGTGTGGCAGACGTTTTTCGCGAACTCCGGCGCGGAGGCGAACGAGTGCTCCATGAAGCTCGCGCGGCTCTACGCCAAGCGCGCGGGTAACGGTGGGAACACCATCGTCTGCCTGCGGGGCGGCTTCCACGGCCGCACGCTCGAGACGCTCGCTGCGACGATGCAGGACCGCCTGCAGGACGCCTTCCGCCCGCTGCCCGGCGGGTTCGTCGCCTGCACGCCGAATGATGTGGATGAGCTGCATGCGATCTTCGGGCGCCTGGGCAGCGAGGTCTGCGCCGTCATGATCGAGCCCATCCAGGGTGAGAGCGGGGTGCACCCGCTCGACGCCGCCTTCGTGCAGGCGGCCGCGGAGCTCGTGCACGGCGTGAGCGGCGTCCTCATCTCCGACGAGGTGCAGGCCGGCGTCTTCCGCTGCGGGGCGCCCTTCGCCATCCAGCTTTCGGGCGCCACGCCGGACATCATGAGCCTCGCGAAGGGTATCGCCGGCGGCGTGCCCATGGGCGCGTGCGTCGCGCGGGCGGAGGTGGCCCAGGTGTTCCGCCCGGGCGACCACGGGACGACGTTCGGCGGCAGCTGCCTCGCCGTCGCGGCGGCCGAGGCGGTGCTCTGCGAGCTCGTGCTGGGAGGGTACGCCGAGCGCGCCCGCGAGGTGGGCGCGTATCTGGCCGAACGGCTCGCGGAGCTCCCGCATGTGCTCGAGGTGCGCGGCGCGGGGCTCATGCGCGGCTGCGACGTGGACGAGGCGGCGGGCGACGCGCACGACATCGTGGCCCGCGCGCTCGAGGCGGGCGCCGTCATCAACGCGACGGGCGCGCACACGCTGCGCTTCCTGCCCCCGCTCATCTGCACGAAGGCCGACGTGGACGCGCTCATGGACGTCCTCGCCGCGGTGGTGATCTGATACCGGGAGCGAGATTGCCGTCTCCCGACGGAGGCGTTTCGGCTATACTCCTTTCACACGGGCGATTGGCGCAACGGTTAGCGCAGGTGCTTTACACGCACAAGGCTGGGGGTTCGAGTCCCTCATCGCCCACCAGGGATATGCGGCGGCGTCGGCGACGGCGCCGCTTTTTCGTCCGTGCCCGATGGGGACTCGAACCCGTGAGGGCTCGCCGCCCATGCGGAAAAGCGGTGCGCTCGCGACGCCGCCCCGGTCATGCCCGCATCGCGCAGGTATGATGGAGGGGCAGGTAAGCGACCGACGCGGAGGAACCATGGATATTCCCTATTTGCCCGAGGTGCCGACCGGCGAGCTGCGCGAGCGCCTCGCCCGGGTGCGCTACGTGTTCACCGACCTTGACGGGACCATGATGGGGCCCGGCTCCTCGGTGCTCGCGAACGCGTCGGGCGAACCGAGCCTCGACCTCGTGCGCACGCCCCTCGAGCTGCGCCAGGCGGGCGTCCAGGTCGTCCCCTGCTCCGGCCGCAACCGCGCGATGATGCGCGAGGACACGCGCCTGCTCGGCCTCAACGCCTTCATCGGCGAGATGGGCGGCATCGTCATGACCGACCTCTCGCACGATACCTGGGAGTACTTCACGGCCGAGATGGCGTTCGACCCCGCCTGCGGCCTCACCCCGCACGAGGTCATCGAGCAAACGGGGCTCTGCGAGGCGTTCATCTCGCGCTATCCGGGCATGCTCGAATACCACAACGACATGTCCGCCGGCTACAAGCACCGCGAGGTGACGATCGGCCTGCGCGGCGAGATCCCGGACGAGGAGGCCATCGCGCTCCTCGACGCCTCGGGTATGGCGCTCGATTGGGCGGACAACGGCTTCCTAAACTACATCTCCGCACCCACCACGCTCCAGCTTCCCGAGGGCGTGCGCGGCCGCGCGTTCAACGTCATGCCCAAGGGGCTCAACAAGGGGCGTGGCATCGGCCGGTTCTGCGAGATTCTCGGCATCCCGCGCGAGGAGACGCTCGGCATCGGCGATGCCGCCTCGGACTTCCTCATGGCGGACTACACGGGCGCGTTCATCATGGTCGAGAACGGTCTGGCGGATCCGGGCGCCGAGGAGTTCCTCGCGACGCACCCCGAGGCGCGCGTCGCCCCGGGCCGCATCGTCGACGCCTGGGTGGCGGGCATGCGCAGCCTGCTCGAAGCGAAGGGTCGCTAGCCCATGGCAGACGCATCGAGCACGCGCGCGGCGAGCCTTGGTGCGACCCGCGCAGGGGACGAGCTGGCGCTCATGGAGGACGACCGTCCCATCGGCGTCTTCGATTCGGGCCTGGGCGGCCTCACCGTCGCCCGTTCCATCGCGACCGCGCTGCCGCATGAATCGATCTACTACGTGGGCGACACGAAGCGCTGCCCCTACGGCACGCGCACCGAGGACGAGGTCCGCTCGTTCGCGCTGCAAGCCGGGCGTTGGCTCGAGGCCCACGACGTGAAGATCATGGTCATCGCCTGCAACACGGCGACGGCGGCGGCGCTCACCGTCGCGCAGCAGACGCTCGCGATTCCGGTAATCGGCGTCATCGCGCCGGGTGCGCGTGCGGCGATCAACACCACGCGCACGCGCACGGTCGGCGTGCTCGCGACGCCGCTCACGGTGCGCACGGGCGCGTACACGCGCGCCATCCACAACCTCGACGCGGGCGTCGAGGTGTACGGCTGCCCGGCGCCGAGCTTCGTCGAGATCGTGGAGCGCGAGCTCGCCACCGGCGCCCACCTGCAGGAGCGCTGGCTCGAGGACGGCGACATCTTCGACACGCCCCAGGTGCGCGCTGAGGTGGCGCGCACGCTCACGCCCATCACCGAGACGAACGTCGACACCGTCGTGCTCGGCTGCACGCACTTCCCGCTGCTCGCGCGTCCCATCCGCGCGGCGCTCGGGGCGGGGGTGCGCGTGGTGTCGTCGGCGGAGGAGACCACACGCGAGCTTACGGACATCCTGAGCCGCCGCGGGCAGCTCGCCGGCGAGGAGACGGTGCCGCAGCACCGCTTCGCCACCACGTCGGACAACATCGCCGAGTTCGCGGCGGCGGGGAGCTTCATCTTCGGGCGCCCGCTGCGCAGCATCGAGCACGTGGGCATCGATGAGCTGGAGCACCTGGCGCGATGACGTCATCCAACCGTTCTTCCCATCATCACGCATTGGACAAGGAGCATCATGGAGTATATGGAGATTGACCGCGAGGCCGGCCGCGCCGCGAACGAGATGCGCGAGGTGTCGCTCACGCGCGAGGTCATGGGCAACGCGCTCGGGTCGTGCCTCGTGGAGTTCGGCCGGACGCGCGTGCTGTGCGCCGCGAGCATCGAGGAGGGCGTGCCCGGGTGGCGCAAGGCGAGCCGTGCGGGGTGGGTGACGGCGGAATACGCCATGCTGCCCGCCGCGACGAACCGCCGCTCCGCGCGCGAGCGCGGCAACCGCAAGGGCCGCTCCATGGAGATCGAGCGGCTCATCGGCCGGAGCCTGCGCACGGTCACGAACCTGCGGGCGCTCGGCGAGTTCACCGTGACGGTCGACTGCGACGTCATCCAGGCGGACGGCGGCACGCGCACGGCGAGCGTGACCGGCGCGTGGGTCGCGCTGCACGACGCCCTCATGGCGTGGGTCGAGGCGGGCAAGATCGCGCGCCTGCCGCTCACCGGGCAGGTCGCGGCGGTCTCGATGGGCGTCGTCGACGGCTGCGAGCTGCTCGACCTCGATTACCGCGAGGACTCGCGGGCAGAGATCGACATGAACCTCGTCGCGACCGA
This sequence comes from Enorma timonensis, assembly GCF_000321165.1. Lineage (NCBI taxonomy): Bacteria > Bacillati > Actinomycetota > Coriobacteriia > Coriobacteriales > Coriobacteriaceae > Enorma > Enorma timonensis. Next base: position 27,054 of record NZ_CAPF01000042.1, on the reverse strand, counting down.
TACGGGCGAGATCGTCGAGATCCAGGGGACGGGCGAGCGCACGCCGTTCGACCGCGCGCGCCTGGGGCGCCTGCTCGACCTCGGCGACGCGGGCATCAAGAAGCTCATCGAGCTGCAGAACGAGGTCACGGCGTTCCGGGATTGATCGCGCACCGCTGCGGCGGGAGAAGCACGCGCAACTGGAATGAACCTTGGGCACAGGCACTACGGAGGCGGACATGGCACTGGAGAAGATCGACCCGGCGACGCTCGACCCGGAGCATACGGTGGTCGTCGCGACGGGGAACGCGCACAAGCTCGTGGAGATCGCGGAGATCTTGGGCCGTGCGCTGCCGGGCACGCGCTTCGTGGGCGTGGGGCAGCTCGGCGACTTCCCCGATCCCGAGGAGACGGGCACGACGTTCGCGGAGAACGCCCTCATCAAGGCCGAGGCGGCGGTCGCCGAGACGGGGCTCGCCGCCGTCGCCGACGATTCCGGCCTCATGGTGGACGCGCTCGGCGGCGAGCCTGGCGTGTACTCCGCGCGCTACGCCGGGGTGCATGGCGATGATGCGGCGAACAACGCAAAGCTGCTCGCCAACCTCGAGGGCGTGGAGGACGCGCGGCGCACCGCGCGCTTCGTGAGCTCCATCGCCTTCATCGAGCGCGACGGCACGGTAACGATGGGCGAGGGTTTCTGCGAGGGCATGATCGGGCGCGCCGGCCGCGGCGAGCACGGCTTCGGCTACGACCCGCTGTTTCTACCGGACGATACGCCGGGCAAGACCATGGCGGAGCTCGAACCGCAGGAGAAGAACGCCATCAGCCACCGCTTCCATGCGCTCGAAGACCTGTGCGCGAAGCTCGGCGCGCGCGGAAACGCCGGGGATGCCGATGCCGGCCCCGCGAACCTGCAAGGAGGTGCCCGATGAGGGCGGTGGTCCAGCGGGTGCTGCGCGCGAACGTGACGATCGACGGCGTGGAGGCCGCGCGCATCGGCCAGGGCTACCTCATCCTGCTCGGCGTGGCGGCCGACGACACCGAGGCGGAGGCCGAGCGCCTCTGGAAGAAGATCTTCTCCCTGCGCATCATGGAGGACGAGGCGGGCAAGACGAACCGCTCGATCGACGACGTGGGCGGCGACGTGCTCGTGGTGTCGCAGTTTACGCTCTTCGCCGACTGCCGCCATGGGCGCCGTCCGTCGTTCACCGGTGCGGGCGACCCCGCGCACGCCAACGAGCTCTACGAGTACTTCGTCTCGCTCGCGCGCGCGGACGTGCCGCGCGTCGCCACGGGCACGTTCGCGGCGGACATGAAGGTCGGCCTCGTGAACGACGGTCCCTTCACCATCGTCCTCGATACAGACACGCTCTAGGGGCGGCTGGCGCGCTCGCCTGTGCCCTGTCGGCGCACCCGGCCCGGCGCGGCGATTCGCATTTTACCTGCATGGCTGCTATAATCTTTACGTTTGACTATCTTGGGGGCATGCTCCCCATATTCCATATGCCTGCAGGAGGCGTCGTTTCATGGCAGAAGCTGAAGTCAATAAGGTCGAGGAAATCCAGGAACTGCTGCGCGGCATGGTGAACCGGCCGGTGAAGGTCAAGGCCAACATGGGCAGGACGCGCGTCATCGAGCGCCTGGGCGTCATCAAGTCCGTGCACCCCGCCGTCTTCGTGGTCGAGGTCACGGAGCGCCGCGGCCGCACCTCGCGTCAGAGCTACCAGTACGTCGATGTGCTCACGGGCACGGTCGAGCTCTTCGACACCGAGACGGGCGAGCACATCTTCACGCCCGCGTTCGACCAGCCCGATGAGGGCTAGCGAGCCTGCGCGCCGCGTCGTCGTCTCGGCTCCGGCCAAGGTCAATCTCTATCTAGGCATCCATACCGAACGGGACGGGCGCGGCTACCATCGCGTCGACTCCGTGATGGCCGCGCTCAGCCTCGCGGACACGGTCACGGTCGAGCCCGCCGGTACCCTCGAGGTCGTCACCGTGCCCGCGGCGGATTTCCCCATGGAGCAGAACACGGCGTACCGCGCCGCGGTCGCGCTCGCGCAGGCGTTCGGGCTCGAGCCCCGCGCACGCATCGCGATCGAGAAGCGCATTCCGCTCCGCGCTGGGCTCGGCGGTCCCTCGGCGGACGCTGCGGCGGCGATCATGGGCCTCTGCGCGCTGTGGGGGCTCGACGTGCACGATGAGCGCGTGGAGGCGGTCGCGCGCGCCATCGGGGCGGATGTCCCGTTCTTCCTGCATGGCGCCCTTGCGTACCTCGACGGTGCGGGGGATTGCCTGCGCGAGCGCTTCGAACCGCTCGCCGGCCTGCCCGTCGTGCTCGTGCGGCCGCAGGGCGAGGGCGTGAGCGCGGGCGCCGCATATGCGCGCTTCGACGAGGATCCCCAGCCGCTGCCGCCGCTCGAGCCCGTCCTCGAGGCGCTGCGCGCCCATGACGCCGACGCGGTCGCCGCGCGCGTGGCGAACAACCTCGCGCCCGCGTCGTGCGCGCTCGCGCCCGAGATCGACGAGGTGCTCGCGTGGCTACGCGGTCGCCCCGGCGTGCGGGCAGCGCTCATGTCGGGCTCGGGGTCGTGCTCGTTCGCCCTCTGCGCGTCGCTCGATGACGCGCGCGCGATCGTCCAGGCGGCACAGGCCGAGCGCGGATGGTGGGCGTATGCTGCGACGATGGAGAAGTCGGGAGCGCGCGTGATTGAGCGCTAGCATTGTCCGGCATGTTCTGCTACTATACCTACTTGCTTCGGGTTGTGGCTCAGTTTGGTAGAGCACCGCGTTCGGGACGCGGGGGTCGCTGGTTCAAATCCAGTCAACCCGACCATAGCAAAGACGCAGGCCAGAGTGGTTATCCGCTCTGGCCTGCTTTGTTTTAGGCTGCTTGAATGGGTTGGTTGGGGACGTGTTCCTTTCAACCCATTTGGGGGGGGGTGAAAGGAGCACGTCCCCAACCAACCATGCGATCCGTTTAGCTGTGCGACCCCACGCTGGGTGGCGTACCGTGTGCGCGCGATGTATGCGCCCAGGCGGAAAGTATTTCACATCGCGGCGGAGAAGCCGCGCTATCTTGCAAGCTTGCTCGAGGAGTCGGGTTCGCGCGACTTGCGGCGACAGGGTGAGCGCCATCGCCTTCGCGTGCTTGCTGCGATGCGCCCCCGATGGTAGGCTCCGTGTTCCTCAAATATTTTGGAAATCAATTTACAAAAATGATTAGCCATAGTACAATACCCAAAATCACATTCCGCAAAAGGAGGAATCGATGAGCGAGATGACCTTTACCTCAGCCAGCGCCTCAAAGTACATTCGGAGCTTAGAGCAGGAAAAAGCGCATCTCATCGCCCGTGAGCGTGAGAACGCCACCTACGTTTTGTCTCAAGGCGAAGAAGGGCTTCCTCCCGAGTACGATTATGAGCAGACGTTTACCCTAGTCGATGAAATTGACGGCAAGGTGCGTGCTGTTCGCCATGCCTTGCATGCCTTTAATGCCACGACGGTCATCCCCGAAGAAGGGATTACGATCGACGAGGCGTTGGTGCTGATGGCTCAGCTCAATAACAAGCTTGCGCGCCTTGAGCGACTTCGCTCGCATGAGGCGAAGAAAAGGTGCCCTGCGAGCATGTTCAGGGGAAACGTCGTTGTCGAGTACGAATATGCGAACTACGACGTTGCGCGCGCAGCGCAGGATTACCGGGAACTGTACGAGCGTATCGCGGAGCTCCAGCTGCGCTTGGATCTGGTGAATCAGACCGAGCGATTCTCCGTGACCATCTAAGCATTCGATACTCTCGTTCCGGGCGCAAAGTTCCTCTATTTGGTTATGAAAAGACCATCGGTTGCGGTTCACGCGTTTAAGTTGTTCCTAGTTTGTTGTTAGTAGTGCGTTACTGATAGTGTGTTGCAACAACACGTGGGATCGCATTCCTGTCTGCTTTGCGCCGAAAACCTCCTGCGCCATCTTAGCTGATGCCCGCAGGTGGTCGCAGAGGTTCGGTTTCATGCGGCCGCTTTCGTCGTTAGCCCATCAAATCAAATGCAAACAAGTTCTCACGTTCGGCGGTTAAGCTACGGGCGGTTTGCTCGAGTTCGAGCAAACGGTCGGCATGTTCGGTATAGGCTTTCGCTATAGCAGCCTGCACGGTCACATCGGGGATGGGAATCGATGCGTTGCGCAGGTCGCGCGGCGATATCTGACGGAGCGTCGATGTACCGCTTGCGGTTTGATTGAGGATCTGCTGGCCTTGGGAACTCGTAAGGAAAGCGAGCAGGAATACCGGGTCTACCCCTTCGGTCACCTCGATTGCAAAGAGGTTGTCTGCAAGAAGATAACCGTCGACACGCTGCGCGAATGAGTTTTGGTCGATGAGGCAGGCTTTGTAGGGATGCCCGGTCCGCGACAGAACGAGCCGTGGGCCCGAGAACGGTTTGATGTTCTGGGCGGTTATATCTGCGGAGTTGTAATAGCGAGCGCTGCAGGGAAATCCCCTGTCCGCGTCGAGAAGATAGTTCCGTCCATGCTGGAAATCCTTGGAGGTGATGTAGGCGATTGCAGGATGCGCGCAGGTACGACTCGGATAGAATGCGCGTTTCGAGTTCGTCGCCTGCAGAGGGGCAACTGAAGAGAGCTTGTTTTTTGGTATTCCGCGGACAACGGTGGAGAACTGGCTGAACGGCTTCGCGTTCTTTGGAGGACGCGGTGGCGTGAGGTATCTGTCTGGAATCAGCAGGTAGTCGTTAGCGATGACGTCTTCAGGACGCAGGGAGACGTTGTGTTCGGCGGACCGCTTTCCTTCCTCCGTGCGCTCGTCATTGCATGATGGCGCTACGAACTGGATGGTCTCGGAATTCCGCTGTAGTAGGACGATGGCATCGTAGCTGATGTCTACGGATACGCCCTGTTCGTCGGCGTAGGACACATCAAAAGGTGTGGGCAGCTTGATTATCGCCGAGATGTAGTGATGCTCGACGAACCTTCGCTGTCCGATGCGCCACGCCATGCGCGATAACTGTGCGTTTTCCATAAGGATCGCCGCCGCACCCTGCTCGCCAGCCAGGTACAGTGCGATGCCCGCAAGCGTCCAGGCGGTGTGACGAGGGATTTCGATGCCGAGGCTCGTGTATACCGCTTCGAGCGCGTCGGTCTCGTCTTGCGTGATCGAAACGCTTCGTGGTGGCGCGCAGACCGCTAGACGGGTGCCGTTTTGGCGTTGCGAGGGAAGGGGGATCACGCCGGTCGGGGCGGAAACATTGCGCAAATCGGCGGAATCGTGCAGGATGGTGCAATCGTGCAGGATCTCATCGAGTTCAAGCACCGTACCGGTGGAGCACGACCCCTGAACCTCGTAGTCCCAATCTTTGGAGCCGAAGAACGCAGAGACCTGAGTCACGCCGGCGAAAAGCTCGACCACGCTCGCAGGTTCCCCCTGGATTAGTTGCATGCAAGTACCCAGGCCATCCGTAAGTCCATCCTGCGCTGCCGAACTGATAGCGATCAAATCATCCACGCAAACCCCTTTCATGCTCTATCCATTGTACTGAAATGCTGGAAAGTAATTTCCACAAGAACGTGGGAGTGACGCGTTATGCATGTGACAGATGAGTGCGCTCAGCAGTTTCTCGAGGTCTTCCAACAGTTTGTGCGGTATGCAAGCGGCCGGTCGATGGGTCATGCGGCGGTAAGTCCCTATCCGTTTGCCGAGGATCCCGGCGATGATCCCACACACGATCTCGAGACCTGCTTTCAGAACATGCTGAGTAGGCCAAGTATCGTTGAGAGGTTTGTCGATATGAACCGGCACCGCCTCTCGGAGGATCAAGAGGCGATCGCGCTGGGATGGGAAGACCGCCTATGTGGAACGTGTATCATGCTGGGATTCGCAGACGACTACGTCGTGGTGGATCATGACGGCATGCTGTTCGCAGCCGATGACATCTCGGGCGAATTCATGGAGCGGGCCTCCCAGATGCCCTTTGCGGCAGAGGCCATGCTTCTCCCATATGCGGGAGAGATCGTGTTGCCGAAGCCGTTTCGCGTCATGGGATTTTCCAAGGCTGCTTACAGCAAAGCCGAGATAGCAAGTTTCCTTGAAGCGAAGCCACCACTCATTCGCGGAGCGGAGGCATTGCGCTCGGTGGCGCGCGTTCTGCATGAGCCGTTCAACAACTGGGAAGCAGGTGAGTCCGAAGCCGATTACTGCTGGAGGGAACCCGAGCCTCGAGCTTTCCGTCGCGGTGCGCTCTACGGCCTCGACGGCGTGGAGCGCGAGAAGCTGGTGAACAGGGAGGTGGGGCACTATGGGTACGAGTTGGGCAGCGATTGGTGGCGTAGAAAAAGGCAGCGCCCCATCAAACAGGCCATTGAGCCAACGCTTTCCGCAGCGTTTTCGTGCTTAACTAAGAGCGAATTGCTGGATATTGCAAGAGCTGTGCAGCTGAAGAAATGCTCTGTCTTGAAGAAGGCAGACCTTGCGCAAAAGGCCTGCACGCACCTGTTGTCTAGTCGAGACGCGGAGGCCTTGAGCCCGTTTGTCGAAGACTGCCTCGATAGCGAATTGGATCTGCTGGGAGAGCTGCTTGAAGCGGGCGGTGTCATGGGCATCCCTGCAGATGATCACCCCTTTACCGCAACGCATGCCCCTCTGAGCTTCACATACCAAGACGGGGATAATCTGATTGCGTTTATACCACGGGAGTTTTGCAACGAACGACTTGAACGCTGCTTGAGTAGTGAGCGTGCGAAGCGCAGGCAAGAACGTCAGGCTCGGTCTGCTCTGGACGCTTGCGTATTTCAGTACGGCATCATTCCGCTCGCAGAGGCATATGCGGAGTATGCAAGGCTTGCAGAAGATCCGGAGGACATCCAGAGGTTTCGCGCATTGGCGATGGAGCAGTCGGGTGCGGCCAGGCTGGTACATGAGGGTGAGACGGAGTACCTCATGCATGCCTCACTAACGGACGACAAAGTTCAGGCGGTCGTCGCACAGATTTGCAAATATGAATCGACGTGTCGATCTGCATACTTCTCTCGCATCGCGAAGGCGCGAGACGATGGGGCGATGCGACGCATGACGACGGGTTTGATGGAGTTTGACCGTCGCGAATACTGCGCGAGGCGCAGACAAGAGATACGTACATGGATTGAGAGCAAAAACGCCGCCGATGTGAGCCGCCTTATCGAGGCACATGACCAGGCGCCGCGCAAACCGTTGAACGCCGCCTACCTAGAATACGGACCCGTGGAGGCGGTGCGTATGTCCCCTGAGGGGCGAGCGCTTCAGGCCGTGCTGGATGGACTGGTTCCCTATAGCGAAAATGAGTATCGGTTCGCGGATAAGCTGCTCGAGGAGATTGCGACCTGCAGCGTGGAATGCGGTGAGTTGGATGGCGCATTCGATGCCTTGCGGCGCGAAGAGTACGATTTCCAAGCCACCTATGCGCCTGTGCTTATTCGGTCGGCGATGAACCTTTACAACAGCCTGCCTTTGTGGGGAGAACGCGGATGGTCGGCCAGAGAACGCGCCGAGAGCATCGCGGGAAAGCCTATAGCGTTTGCCCCTGACGGTGTGCCGCTTTGCGCTGGTTCTTTTTACACGGCTGCGGAGGTTCAGCAATTCGGGGCTACTCCGCCTTCATAGGGGGTTTCAGATTTTCAGTGGATGGTCGCGACTCAGTTGGTTCCCAAGCACCGACCAAAAGACTCGACCGGTTCCGCTACGCGACCTCGCTCTTGTTGTCGCGGTGCCGGGATCTCCCATGTTGGCTCCAAAAGATAAGAAAAATGCGGCTGAAGGTACGGGTACCCGCAGCAGCTAAAAGCCCGAGGGCTTTTCACAATAACTGAAGTATACCCGAGTGAGACGAACGGGGGAGGCACTTGGGAAGTGCGGGCCATCCATCGAAAGGTCCCATAGCTCGCGCTTCACTTCGGTGCATGGGAGATAAACGTGCACCACGCGGGCGAACACGGTAAAAGAGCCGCATCTCTCCCGAAATCTGCCCACTCGCCCTTACCGCCCGATGGTCTCCTCCACGAGGTCGATGAGCTCCTGCTGGCTGTGCACGTTGCACTTGTGGTAGATGTGGCGCGTGTGCGTCTTGACCGTGTTGCCGGAGATCGTGAGCCGCTCCATGATGGACTTCCCGCTATGGCCGCGCGCGAGCAGCTCGAAGATCTCGCGTTCGCGCGCCGTGAGGCCGCGCTCCTGTGCGAAGAGCGCGAGCGCCGCGGCGGCACGCACCCCCGCATCGGCGCCCGGCAGCGCCTCGCGCTCCTCGGTGGGCACAGCGGGCACGATCTCGCTGAAGAACGCGCGGAAGCTGAAGCCCGCCAGGCCGATCCACACGAACGCGAAGAGCACGAGCACGAGCACGGCGCTCGTGATGAGGATCGCATCGACGTGGCCCCCGTCCTGCGCGGCGAGCGCGCCCTGGGCGATCGCGAAGCCCACTGACGAGGAGCAGCTCGACACTGCGAAGCCGAGCGGGATGCTCGCGAGCGACCACGCGGGATTGCGCGCGGCGATGCTCGCGAAGGTGGAGAGCATGAGCGCGTAGAAGCACTGCGACCCGATCTCGATGATCGTCGAGGTGAAGCCCTGGGAAATCGCGGTCGCCGGCATGAGCAGAAAGCCCGCGACCACCACGAGCGCGCTCACGTGGAAGGCGGCGTCCTCGTCGAAGGTGATGCGCTTGGCGCGGCTCCATACGAGCATGAGCGCGCCGAACACGACGGCGATGAGCGCGTACTGCCAGTTCTCGATGGCGCCGAATCGCACCGAGGTCGAGAAGCCGAAGGTGGTCTCGAACAGGGCGATGCACGCGAAGAGCTTGCTCGAGATGGGCACGAACGAGAACGGGTTCGTGGGGGCGAGGTCGCTCGTCGCCGCGGCGTCGCGCATGCGGGCGAACAGGTCGCGCTGGCAGGCCGAGCCGGAGGCGATGAGCGTGCAGAGCATGATGCTCGCGAGCATGAGCGGCGAGGCCTCGGCGGCCGAGCGCATGAGCGGCCACACGGCGTACCCGATGGCGATCCCGCTCAGCGCGGCGAACATGGTGCGGTCGCCGCGCGGGATGCGCGAGAGCGTGAGCACCGCGAGGATGGTCCCCCAGGCGCGCCCGATGTTGAACAGGGTGTCCGCCACGAGGAACAAGGTGGTGTCCGCTGGGTTGGCGGCCACGCTCGTCCACAGGATCGCGCCCACCGCGGCGCAGGCGGCGGCGATGCCCGAGAAGCCGGCGAGCGACAGCGCACTCGGCTGCCGGCGCGCCAGAATCGCCACGGGCACGTAGATGAGGCCTGAGATGAAGATGCTCACGTTCATGGCGACGCCGTCCACGACGGGGAGCATCACGCTGTTGTGCATGAGCATGACGAGCTCGACGAGCGCGATCTGGAACACGGCGGCCGACCAAGGGAGCGAGGGGAGATGTCCCTGCGTATCCGCCATGTAACCCCCTATCACCCCATTGGGGTGATAGCCGTTTACCGTCTAAATCATACCGCTTGCCCTCGCGAGCGGCGGGTGAAATCGCCGACCGATGCGCCCCGCCCGGACATCCGCGCCCCCACGGCGCCGCGTCCTGGCGTAGTATCTCTCATGGCAAAACCCGTCCCGGCAAGCGGGCGGTTCCATGGTAAGGAGCACCGATATGGCTACGGTAACCGAGGAAGCGAAGGCGCTGCAAGAGCAGATCGTGACGGATCGCCGCTGGCTGCACCAGCATCCCGAGCTCGGCTTCGATCTACAGGAGACGTGTGCGTACGTGCGCGGCCGTCTGGAGGAGATGGGCTACGAGGTCTCCGAGCCCTGCGAGGGAGCGCTGCTCACCCAGGTGGGCGACCCCGCCGCCGGCCCGGTCTTCATGCTGCGCGCCGACATGGACGCCCTGCCCGTGGACGAGGCGACCGGCCTGCCCTTCGCCTCGACGAACGGCAACATGCACGCCTGCGGCCACGACACCCACACCGCCATGCTGCTCGGCGCGGCGCAGATCCTGAAGGACCACGAGGCGGAGCTCAAGGGCTGCGTGAAGCTGCTCTTCCAGCCCGACGAGGAGGGCTGCGCGCCCGTGGAGTACTGCGGCGGCGACGCCGTGCTCGAGGCGGGCGTGCTCGAGAACCCGCATGTGGACGCCCTCGCCGCCCTCCATGTGCAGGCGCTCGACTTCGAGGCGGGCGGCATCTTCACGCGTCCCGGCACCATCTTCTCGTCCATCGACGACATCGACGTGCGCATCACCGGGTGCGGCGCCCACGGCTCCACGCCGCAGCAGGGCATCGACCCCATCAACATCGCCTGCCACGTGTACCAGGGCTTCCAGAACATCATCGCGCGCGAGGTCGATCCCACGCAGACCTGCGTGGCCACCTTCGGCAGGATCGAGAGCGGCCGCGCCGCGAACGTGATCCCCGACAGCGCCTCGATGCTCGGTACCCTGCGCACGCAGGACGCCCAGGTGCGCGCGGGCTTCAAGGAGCACGCGCAGCGCATGGTCGCGGGCATCGCCCAGGCGTTCGGCGGCACCGCCGAGGTGAGCTTCCTGCGCGGCGTGCCCAACACCTACAACGACCCCGCGCTCACCGAGGAGCTCACGGGCTATGCGGCCGAGATCTTCGGCGAGCCCGTCCGGGAGCTCGAGGCGCCGTTCTCGGGCACCGACGACCTCGCGATCCTCTCGCAGGAGGTGCCCACCACCTACTTCATCCTGGGCACGGGCACGCTGCCCGGCCACGAGGGCTGCGGCATGCACCATCCCAACGTCGACTTCGACGAGTCGGTGTTCTGGAAGGGCGCTGCGCTCCTCGCGGGCTGCGCGCTCACCTATCTGGACCGTCACGCGGAGTGAGGCAGGCTCCCGTGGCGGAAGCGGGCGGGGCAGCCGGGGCGCAGGCGCAGGAGACCGTCTGCGCGCGGGTACCCCGCCCGCCCCATGCGGGGAGCGTGCGCGCTGCGCTTCATCATCGCGCATCAAGGCCGGGGCGCCCAAGCCCTGGCCTCGGTAGGGGGGAGACCCCGATAGCAAGGAGGAATATATGGCAGAAGCAGTGAAGAAAAAGAAGAAGCGGGGTATGCCCACCTCGTTCACCATCCTGTTCGGGTGCCTGGTCTTCGTGGCCATCTGCACCTGGATCGTGTCGGCGTTCACGCCCGACGTCACCGGCGCCACGCTCGCGCAGGTGCTGCAGGCGCCGTTCGCCGGCTTCAAGAACGCCATCGACGTGTGCCTGTTCGTCATCGTGCTCGGCGGCTTCCTGGCCATCGTCAACAAGACCGGTGCCCTCGACGCCGGCATCGCCACGCTCGTGCGCAAGCTCGGCAACCGCGACACGCTGCTCATCCCCGTGCTCATGCTCGCGTTCGGCATCTGCGGCTCCACCTACGGCATGATGGAGGAGACGATCCCCTTCTACATCCTGCTCGCCTCCGTGACCTTCGCCATGGGCTTCGACTCCATGGTGGGCGCGCTCATCGTGCTGCTGGGCGCCGGCCTGGGCACCCTGGGCTCGACGGTCAACCCGTTCTCCATCGCCATCGCGTCCTCGGCGCTCACCGACATGGGCATCGCGGTGAACCAGGGCACGCTCATCGCCGTGGGCTTCCTGCTCTTCGTGATCTCCGAGGGCATGGGCATCTTCTTCGTGATGCGCTACGCCAAGCGGGTCAAGGCCGACCGCGCCAACTCCGCCATGACGCCCGAAGAGCTCGCCAGCATGGACGCCGCCTACGCCGACGAGACGAAGGTGCTCGAGGAGGAAGAGAGCGCATCGAACCTCAAGGACGCGGTGCTCACCGGCAAGCAGAAGCTCGTGCTCGTGCTCTTCGCGCTGTCGTTCATCGTCATGATCATCTCGTTCATCCCCTGGGAGAGCTTCGGCATCGACTTCTTCGCCCTGGGTGCCACGCCCGATAACCCGAGCACCGCGTGGAGCGCCTTCCTCACCGGCCTGCCGCTCGGCGAGTGGTACTTCACCGAGTGCGGCATCTGGTTCTTCGTGATCTCGATCATCATCGGCCTCGTGGGCGGCCTCGACGAGAAGGAGCTCGTGAACACCTTCGTCGACGGTTGCTCCACCATGATCTCCACCGCGCTCGTCATCGCCGTGGCGCGCGCCATCTCCGTGCTCATGGCCGAGACCGGCCTCGACGTCTTCGTGCTCAACGCGGCCGCGACCGCCCTGAGCGGCGTCTCCGCGGTGATCTTCGCGCCGGCGAGCTACGCGCTGTACTTCGTGCTGTCGTTCCTCATCCCGTCGAGCTCCGGCATGGCGACCGTCTCCATGCCCATCATGGGGCCGCTCGCCGACAGCCTCGGCTTCTCGCCCGACATCATGATCATGATCTACGTGGCGGCGCACGGCGTCGTGGCCATGATCACGCCCACGAACGGCGTCATCGTGTCCGGCCTGGAGCTCGCCCATACGAGCTACACCACCTTCCTCAAGCTCACGCTCAAGTTCTTCATCGCGCTCACGGTCGTGACGGCGGCCGTCCTCACGGTGCTCATGCTCGTGATGTAGCCGGGTCGCACCGGCTCGTGCCCGGGGCGATTCCCGGGGGAGGGGGCGCTGCCGCTGCCCGGCGGTCGGCGCCCCTTCGATATTCGATCCCGTTCCACCGATCTCACCAACCGAAGGGAAGCGCGTCCGATGGACGTCCTGTATATCGCCTCGCAGATGGTCATGCTCTCGCTGCCGATCGCGCTCGGGTACGCCATCCACAAGGCGGGCATCATGAACGACGAGGTGGACCACGGTCTCTCGCGGCTCGTGCTCGAGGTCGCGCTGCCCTGCCTCATCGTGTCGTCCATCAGCTCGGTCGAGGTGCTGCCGGGCGCCGGCACCGTCGCCGTCGTGCTTGCCTGCTCCGCCGGCGCCTACGTCTTCGCGCTCGCGATGGGCTACGGCGTCTCGGCGGCCATGCGCGTGCCGGAGGACGTGGCCCCGGCGTACCGCTACCTCATCACGTTCGGCAACTGCGGCTTCATGGGCTTCCCCGTGGCCGCGGCCGTGCTGGGACAGCAGTCGGTGCTGTTGCTCGCCATCGCGAACATTCCCGCGAACCTCGTCATGTTCTCGCTCGGCGTCTCGATGTTCCGCTCGCACGGCGGATGGCGGCGCATGCTCGCCTCGTGCGCGGCGAGTTTGAGGACGCCCACGCTCATCGCGAGCATCGCCACGCTCGTCCTCGTGCTCGCCGGCGTGAACGACCTGGGCATCCTGGGCGGCGCCTTCGACATAGTAGGGCAGCTCACCACGCCGGCCGCCCTGCTCATCGTGGGGTCGTCGCTCGCCCGCTTCGACCTCAGGGCGATGTTCGGCAACTGGCGCGCCTGCGTGGCGACGTTCTTCCGCCTGCTCGCGATCCCCGTGGTCGTCCTTGTGGCGCTGCAGGCGCTCGGCGTGAACCCCGCCATCACGGCGGTGGTGGCGCTCGGCATCGGCATGCCCGTGGCCACGAACGGCACGCTCTACTGCCTGCAGTACGACGTGGACCTGAAGCCCATGGTGCAGGCCACCTTCCTCTCCGTGGTGGGTTCCATCGCCACGATCCCGCTCGTCGTGAGCCTCATCTAGGAGGGCATCGAGGAGGGCGCGACTTTACCTATTGGTTACGAAGCGTTTACGTGCGGGCGCGTCCCCCGCGTGCCGGATGCTCCGGAAACCCGAGGTCGCAGGCGGTGCCCTGCATGCGTGCGCGGCATGTGTAAAATGTTCCGAAGTTGTTCGCGGGGCTTGGGCGCGGTATACTCGTTCGAGCTTGTGTACCAGTTGTACGGAGGAATACTATGCCTAAAGGCTTTGAGTGGATCGTCATTTTGATCATCGCCCTGCTCATCTTCGGACCCAAGGCGCTTCCGCAGCTCGGCAAGTCGCTCGGCTCGACGGTGAAGAACCTGCGCGAGGGCATGTCCGGCAAGGACGAGGAGACCGAGGCGCCCGCGTCCGAGAGCGATGAGGATCGCGAGATCCGCGAGCTCGAGGCGAAGCTCGCCGAGGCCAAGAAGAAGAAAGAGGAGAGCGAATCCGATAGCCCCATCTCGGAGTAGCTTTGTTCTTCCTATAGAACGTTTGCGGCCGGCTACCCCGCGGGGGTCGTCGGCCGTTATCATGTGTAGCGCATAGCACCAGGATAGATGCAAGGAGCCCGCTCAATGGAAACACCCGAGTTTGTACTTACCTCCGAAGGCCGTCAGAAGCTCGTCGATGAGCTCGCGTGGCGCGAGGGCGACCTCACGAAGGAGATCGTCGAGCGCATCAAGGCGGCGCGCGACTTCGGCGACCTCTCGGAGAACTCCGAGTACGACGACGCCCGCGAGGAGCAGGCGAAGAACGCCGCGCGCATCGCCGAGATCCGCGCCATCCTGGCCAACGCGAAGGAGGCCGAGGACACCGGCCACACCTTCACCGTCTCGCTCGGCTGCGTGGTGGAGCTCGTGGACGAGAACGGCGAGGTGAGCGAGGTCACCATCGTGGGTAGCACGGAGACCGACTCGCTGCGCCACCGCATCTCCAACGAGTCGCCCATCGGCCGCGCGATCATCAACCACGCGGAGAACGAGACCGTCGAGGTCCAGCTCCCCTCGGGCAAGACCCGCACGTACACCATCACGAAGATCTCGCGCTAGGCCCCGGGTCGAGCGCACCTCGTGCACACCGGCTCCCCGGGGTCTCGGCCCAGGGGAGCCTTTTTTGACGAACCCCTCAGACTGATAAATTGGTGCCAGACACCTTTTTATCACCGTGAAACCGATATACCAGCGCCGTGTGAGCAAGGAGAGATGATGGCAGAGCAGCAGGAGCAGGGACGCCCGGCCGACGCGCCGGAGGCGGCCTCGACGCTGAACGACGAGCGCGCGCACCGCTTGGCCAAGCGCGCCGCGATGCTCGAGGCGGGTGCCGACCCGTATCCCGAGCATTCCGAGGTCACGGACCATGTGGCCGATATCGAGGCGGCCTACGCCGGCCTCGCCGCCGGTGAGGACACCGAGGACGTGGTGAGCATCGGCGGCCGCGTCATGGCCAAGCGCGGCCAGGGCAAGATCGCGTTCGTGGTCGTGCGCGACCCCTCCGGCGAGATCCAGCTCTTCTGCCGCGTGAACGACATGCGCCCGGAGGACTGGGAGCTTCTCGGCGAGCTCGACCTCGGCGACATCGTGGGTGTGACCGGTGTGGTGGTGCGCACGAAGCGCGGCCAGCTCTCCATCGCGCCGAAGCGCCTCACGCTGCTCTCCAAGGCCGTGCGCCCGCTGCCCGAGAAGTTCCACGGCCTCTCCGACAAGGAGACCCGCTACCGCCAGCGCTACGTGGACCTCATCATGAACGACGACGTGCGCGAAACCTTCCGCAAGCGCTCGGCCATCATCTCGGCGTTCCGCCGCTACATGGAGGACAACGCCTACATGGAGGTGGAGACGCCCATCCTGCAGACCATCCAGGGCGGCGCCACCGCAAAGCCGTTCATCACGCACTTCAACGCCCTCAACCAGGAGTGCTACCTGCGCATCGCCACCGAGCTGCACCTGAAGCGCCTGCTCGTGGGCGGCTACGAGCGCGTGTTCGAGATCGGCCGCATCTTCCGCAACGAGGGCATGGACCAGACGCACAACCCCGAGTTCACCACCATGGAGGCCTACCGCGCCTACAGCGACCTCGACGGCATGAAGGAGCTCGCCGAGGGCGTCATCAAGGCCGCGAACAAGGCCATCGGCAACCCCGAGGTCATCGAGTACCAGGGCCAGACCATCGACCTGTCGGGCACGTGGCCGAGCCGTCCCATGACCGAGATCGTCTCCGAGGTCATGGGCCGGGAGCTCACGCTCGACACGCCCATCGAGGAGCTGCGCGCGGCGGCCGCCGAGTGCGGCATCGAGGTCAAGCCCGAGTGGGGCGCCGGCAAGCTCATCGCCGAGATCTACGACGAGCGCGGCGAGGATTCCATCGTGAACCCCACCTTCGTGTGCGACTACCCCGTGGAGGTCTCGCCGCTCGCCAAGCGCTTCGAGGACGACCCGCGCCTCACGCACCGCTTCGAGCTCGTCATCGCCGGGCATGAGTACGCCAACGCCTTCTCCGAGCTCAACGACCCCGTCGACCAGGCCGAGCGCTTCGCCCGCCAGATGGAGGAGAAGGCCGGCGGCGACGACGAGGCCATGGAGTACGACGAGGACTACGTGCGCGCGCTCGAGTACGGCATGCCGCCGGCGGGTGGCATCGGCATCGGCATCGACCGCGTGGTCATGCTGCTCACCGATTCCGCGAGCATCCGCGACGTGCTGCTCTTCCCGCACATGCGCCCCGAGAAGGGGAGCGCGAACGGCGCGGCCGCCGCGAAGGCCGCCGAGGCCGCGGCCGCTTCCGGCGCGAGCCCGTTCGTCGAGCCGAAGAAGCCCACGATCGACTACGGCAAGGTGAAGGTCGAGCCGCTCTTCGAGGACTTCGTCGACTTCGACACGTTCAGCCGCTCCGATTTCCGCGCGGTGAAGGTCAAGGCGTGCGAGGCCGTGAAGAAGAGCAAGAAGCTGCTCGCGTTCACGCTCGACGACGGCACGGGCACCGACCGCGTGATCCTCTCCGGCATCCACGATTACTACGAGCCGGAGGAGCTCGTGGGCAAGACGCTCATCGCCATCACGAACCTGCCGCCGCGCAAGATGATGGGCATCGATTCCTGCGGCATGATCATCAGCGCCGTGCATGCCGAGGGCGAGGGCGACGATGCCGAGGAGCGCCTGAACGTGCTCATCGTGGACGACAGCATCCCCGCCGGCGCGAAGCTGTACTAGCTAAGGAAGCTTGCTGGGCTTCGGCCTGCACCACGTTGCAGGGGCGTGACCGAACAGATACGGAATGCAAGGGCGACCACCCGTTTGGGTGGTCGCCTTTTTGCTATCGATGCGGTAGAAACGCGCTAGCTCACGTCTCCTGTCAGATTAAAACAAACAAAATAATCTGTGAAACACAGAAATATGTATTGAATCAAAAATCAAATCATCTATAGTGAAGACGGTGGTCCGACGGTGGCATCTACGCGGAAGGACTGATGCATCCATGAATATGGTGAAACTCGGCGATACGGGCATCGAAATATCGAAAATCGGCCTAGGAACATGGGCTATCGGCGGAGGTCCGGCTTGGAACGGTGATCTCGATACTCAGGTGTGCATCGATACGATTCACAAAGCGGGCGAGGTGGGCATCAACCTCATCGATACCGCTCCCGGCTATAACTTCGGCAACAGCGAAGTTATTGTTGGCAAAGCGCTCAAGGGCATGAATCGCAAGGACGTTATTCTTGAGACCAAGTGCGGTATCGTGTGGGAGCGCACAGGAAGCCTGTTTAACAAGGTGGGTGACCGTCAGCTATATAAGAATCTCACCCCTGAATCGGTTCGGGAGGAGATTGAGGCGAGCCTCGAGCGCTTGGGAACTGACTACATCGACATCTACATGACCCACTGGCAGTCGGTCGAGCCGTGCTTCACGCCTATCGAGGAGACTATGGAGGTCTTGCTTGATCTAAAGCGCCAGGGGAAGATTCGCGCAATCGGCGCTGCGAACGTCACGACCGATCACATCAAAGAGTATTTACGCTGCGGAGAGCTCGATATCATTCAAGCTAAGTATAGCCTGCTTGATCGTGCCGTCGAGGACGAGCTTTTCGATCTTTGTCGCGAGAACAACATCGTTATCCAGGCGTATTCTCCGCTTGAGCAGGGTCTCCTCACCGGAACCATCGAGAAGGGCTATGTGCCCACTGGTGCGCGCGCGAACAAGAAGTGGTGGCAGCCCGGGAACCTCGAGCGCGTTATCGACATGCTCGATAGCTGGAAGCCTCTGTGCGAGAAGTACTCGTGCGGCATCCCCACGCTTGCGCTCGCTTGGGTGCTCGCGCAGGGTGACTTCATCTCCATTCTGAGCGGGTCGACAACGCCTGAGCAGGTCGAGGAAAACATTCGTGCGGTTCAAATCGGGCTTACGAAAGACGATGCCGATTGGATGCGCGAGCAGGCCGAGCTGCTCGACGCGTAAGACGGCTGGTTTAGGGGGGCGTACCGCGTGTCACGCCCCCCGATACGTGCATTTTTGGGTGCGAAGAAAAGGGGAGCGACGTGATGACGACAGCAAGGCTCGGCGACATGGATGAGGCATACGAACAAAAACGGATGCCCGAGACGGAGGAGCCGAACAGCGATGCCCGGATTGATCGCTTGCCGGAGACGTTCTGGCGTTGGAAGATCTTTCTCATGTCCGGCCTTGCCGTCCTGTTCGCATGGAGCAACTATGTGAGCGGTCTCGTGCTCGCCCAGCTAACAGCTATCGGCTGGGTTGATGCGACCAGCAGCGCCTTGTTCACCTCAGTGTATATGGCGGGAATGTTTTTCGGGTCGCTTCTGGGTGGCGTCATCGGTGATGCTATAGGTCGACGAAAGGGCTATTTACTCTTTGTCGGCCTCCACACCCTCTGCATGTATCTCGCTGCTGTTGCGCCGAATATCGAATTGCTTACGGTGATTCGTGCGGTAATGGGATTTGGATTGGGCGCGCTGCTTGTGACGATCTTCGCTGGGTTTTCTGAATATGTTCCCGCGGCGACGCGTGGGACCTGGATGGGGAGAAATTCGTTTCTGGGCAACTGTAGCAATCCCATTTCGTCACTTCTGGCAACGCTTGTTACGCCACTCGTAACCGCAGATGCGAACTGGCGCCTCATGTTCGCGATCCCCGCCGTGCTCTCTACATTGGTATGGCTATGGGCTTGGCGGCAGTATCCCGAATCGCCACGATGGCTTGAAAGCCGGGGGCGCTTCGCCCAGGCTGCGCGCGTATTGAACTCCATTGAGGATGAGGTCGAGCGAGAAAGCGGCGCCCCGCTGCCACCTGTTCACGCACACGCCGGTGCGTGCGGGGATTGTGCCTCGTCCGCGCATGAGGAGATTCCGTATAAGAGCCTTTTCCACGGCGACTTGCTGCGACGTGTCGTGCTCGGAGCGTTCGTGCTCGTGGCCATGAACGTGACTGCGTACACTCTGATGACGTGGCTCCCGACGATCCTCTTGCTCAAAGGCATCGATCTCAACAGCTCGTTCGCGCTTTATACCGTCATGGCGATAGGTGCGCCTGCGGGTGCCTTTTTAGGCATGCTGCTTATGGATCACCTGTCAAGAAAGGTGATGGGCATCGGGTTGTTGCTCATCATGGCTGTTCTCGGACCGGTGTTCGCGCTGCAGCAAAACCATCTTGCCATCTGCGTGTTGGGGTTTTTGCTCCAGGTTGTGGTAGAGATGTACGTGGTTTTCTCATCTGGTGTATATGTGCCCGAGATTTGGCCGACGGAGGTTCGGATGCGTGGATCCGGCCTTGCGAATTCGATAGGGCGTTTGAGTGGCATCGTTACGCCATTTTGCGTGGCCGCTCTTCTGAGCGCTTCGGGTGTGGTTCCGGTGTTTCTCATGATGTCCTGCGTGGCGCTGTCCACGGCGGCGGTCATCGCTCGGCTCGGGTTCGATACGCGTGGCATGACGGCGGAGGAGATCGGCAATGTAGCCGTTGGTGGTCATGCCCGGGCATAAGTGCAGATATGGATATAATGACGCTAGAGGGAGGGGTTCCATGCAAGCTCCGCCCGTCCCGCTAGCTAGGTGTAAATGAGGTGCAATATGGTCGCCCAAAGTCGGCGTCAGTTCATCCAAGATGAGCTGTCTCAGACAGGCAAGGTCGTTGTCTCTGATTTGAGTGAACGGCTCGGTGTTACCGAAGAGACTATCAGGCGGGATTTGGAGCGCCTCGAAGCGGATGGCGTACTCAAACGGACATACGGTGGAGCCATTCCGAATCCGGAGCGCCGCTTGGTGACCGATGTCCAGTACTACAAGCGTGCCGCTCAGCGCGTCGATGAAAAGCGCAAGATTGCTCGGAATATGCTCCCCTTACTCGAGCATGCGCACACGGTCGCGGCAGACTCGAGCAGCACCACAGGAGAAGCTATCAAGCTTATCAAGGACCGTTCCGATTTGACGTTGCTGACCAATTCGACAGCTGCCCTGCAAGAGCTTGTCGATGGCAAGTTGTCTGTTATGGTTCCGGGCGGTGAGTTTCATCGCGGTACGCTCTCTCTACGCGGTGAAGCAACGAAATCGGCTATCAGACGGTATCGCGTGGATGCGCTTATCTTTAGCTGCATGGGCATCGACGAGAATGCCGTATTTGACAGCAGGCCGGAGGAGACAGAGGTCAAGCGCACGTTCATTGACCAGGCGGAAACGGTGATTCTCCTCGCGGATCATACGAAATTCGGCCGGGCGGCGTTTGTGCGTGTGGCATCGCTCGACAAGATAGACTATTTGGTAACCGATGAAGAGCCGAGCGAGGCATGGAAAGCGATTTGTGAGGAGCACCAGATAACGCTCGTGTATTAGAAGCGATGACCATCTGTGTGATACCGAAGGTAATTCGGTTGAGGCTGTAAGTGAAGCGCATACGGACGGGGTTCGACGGGCTGTCGGACTCCGCTCGCATTTCATATTAGCTATAAATGTTTGAAACACAGACTGGTAAGACCGTTTAGCGCTAAAAATATGCCATTCACAGATATATTTCTTTGAAATCCAACAATTTGCGTCTGAAACACAGAATTAGCCCTATACTCGTCACTGCAAGGCGTTTGAAACACAGGACCACCACCAAACGCCTGCGATTGGCAGCAGAACGAGGTAAGGAGAGCTCATGCTGTATCAGGAGACCAGGGAAGAGGTTCTGAAGTTCGCGGTGAAGTGTCTCGAGCACGGTCTGATTCACGGCACCGCCGGTAATGTTTCCATGCGCGTTCCCGGTGAGGAGGCGGTTGTCATCACGCCGAGCGGCATTCCGTATGACACGCTGAAGCCCGAGGATCTCCCTGTCGTCTCGCTGTGGGGCGAGGTCATCGATGGCGATTTGAAGCCGTCTTCTGAAACCCCCATGCACACTGCTATTTTCCGTGCTCGCGCGAATGTGAACGGTGTGGTGCATACGCATTCCATGTATGCAACGGTTATGTCCATCATGCAGAAGGAGATTCCAGCGATGGTGCCGCCTTCGAGCGCGTTTGCGCCCGTGCCGTGCGCGCCCTTCCAGCTTCCCGGCTCGAAGGAGCTCGCCGAAACCGTCGTTGCGACGCTTGGCGAGGATCATCTTGCTTGCACCATGCAGAATCATGGTCAGATCACCTGCGCTCCCACGCTTGCAATGGCTTACAAGGGTGCCGAAACCGTTGAGGAGTGCGCGCAGATTGCCTACCTCGCATATCAGGCGGGTTCCATGCAGGGTCTCCCCGAGGACGCGCGCGTAGAGCTGCGTCGTCGCGCCTTGAAGGGCCAAGCCGTATAAAGAGTAGGTAGTTTTCGGTCGTTGAGTTCGCACTTGTAGAAAGGACGTGCACTCATGAAGGAATTTCGAATCCTCGGTGTCTGTGGAGCAGGGCTCTCAACCTCGACCACGGTGGCGCGCACCCTCCAGGTGGGTATGCAGGAGCGTGAAATGCCCGCACAGATCCGGACCTGCAGCGTGCAGGAGGCAACGGGCACTATCGAAGGCTATCAGCCCGATGTGATTCTCGCTACCGTTGCGACCACCTCGTTCGAAAACCCCAGCGATGCGAAGGTGTTTTCGGGTGTGCCGCTGCTGACGGGAATCGGTTCCGACGAGCTGCTCGACGAGATCGTTGAGTATCTCAAGAGCGTCTCTGCCTAGCGAGTGCACGTAGCTATACCCGAAGGGGTTACGCCTGAAAAGGGGGTTGTACATGGAAATCGTCCTTAACTTTGTCGAGACGATCGTCGGCCTGGGCGCCTTTGTCATGATGCCTGTCATCCTGTTCATCATGGGTCTGTGCTTTGGCATGAAGGTCAAGGACGCCGCACGCGCCGGTATCATCGTCGGCGTCGGCTTTAAGGGCATCTCGCTCACCACGGGCCTCATTACCGAGACCATGACGCCACTCGTTCAGAAGCTCCAGGAGCTCTGGGGGTTGGGACTCGAGGCGGTCGACGTGGGCGTTCCCGTCGTGAGCGCCATGGCGTTTTCGGATGGCATCTTCGTACTGTGCATGATCGCCACGCTGCTTGTCGTCAACGTGATTCTGATTCTGCTTAAAGTGACCAAGACGCTCAATGTTGACCTGTGGAACTTCTGGCACTACCTGTTCATCGGAGCGATGGCGACGGTCATCACCGGTAACATGGCAATCGGTATCGCAATCGGCGCTGCCTATTCGGTCTGCAACCTGATACTTGCCGATCGTAACCAGGACATCATTTGCGAGGTTTGCGGCGAGCAGTATCGCGGTCTGTCCTTCTGCACCATGGCGTTCCCGGTTTTGGTGCCGTTCGTCCAGGGCATCGACTGGATCATCGACCATATCCCGGGTGTGCGCAACATCAATCTCAACCTGCGCAACCTTCCCAAGGGCTTGTCGTTCATGAGCGAGCCCTCCATCCTCGGCCTGCTCATCGGTGTTGTACTTGCGCTTCTCGCACAGTACACGTGGGATCAGGCGCTTACGGCGGGCATGAGCCTCGCCGCCGCCATGGTGCTGCTGCCCCGCATGATTTCCATCTTGGTTGAGGGCCTGTCCTCCATCGTTGCGGCTGTCCGCAAGTTCGTTACCAAGCGCATGCCTGGTCGTGAGCTCCGCATCGGCATGGACTTCGCCCTGCTCGTCGGCGATCCCGATATGATCTCGCTCGGCCTCATCATGACCCCGATTTCGCTGCTGCTTGCCGTCGTGCTTCCCGGCAACGCCGTACTGCCCGTCATCGGTCTGACCAATCTGAGCTACATGATGATGGCTCCCGTGATCGGCACCAAGCGCAATATGTTCCGCGCCTTCATTGCCGGCATCATCTGCATCATCGTCGTGTTCTATACCGCCACGTGGCTGGCTCCGCTCATCACCCAGGTGGGCGTCAACGTCGGCCTGCTCGAGCCCGGTGGCGTGTACTCGCTCTTCAACACGGGTGAGCACATCGGTACCGTGATGCTCATGCTTCTCTCGTTTTTCTTTAACTAGGAGATTTGAGGGGCGGGTGGGGCGAAATGAGCCTGCCCGCCCCATTTTTTTCGGACTCGCTACCTTGGCGGTCTGCTTCCATAACAGCTTATTTGATTCGGAGGTTTCCAATGGATATGCCGAAGAGGGATGAGATCGTTGAGATTTTCTCAAAGGCGATTTCAGGCGGTTATGCTATCCCGCACATCAACCATTCTGACTACGGCGATCTGATAGCCATCGCCGAAGCGGGTCGCGAGGCCCAGACGCCCATTATTGCTGCGGGCACGATGATGACCACGAGCGCAATGGGGTTCGATAAGATTTCGGCCATCGCGCACATTCTCGCCAGCGAGGGCGAGACACCATTTATCTTGCATTGCGACCATTGCCCCGATCCTGTGCTTTGCAAGCAGGCTGTGGATGCCGGATACAATTCGGTTATGATTGATGCTTCCGATAAGCCTCTCGATGAGAACATCGCTATCGTGAAGGACGTCGTTGAATATGCGCACGCTTGCGGGGTTTTCGTTGAAGCTGAAGTAGGCCATGTCGCGCATGGCGACGGCGCCTCTTGGGATGCGAACGTTGACGAGGCGGTCAAGCTCATCGAGGCTACGGGAGCGGATGCCCTGGCGGTTGCCATTGGTAGCGAGCACGGTTTCTATAAAGAGCCGCCGAAGCTTAATTATGATTTGCTTAAGCAGGTGAGCCAAGCCCTGCCGAGTGTGCCGCTCGTGCTTCACGGCGGTTCGGGTATCCCCGCGGACGATGTGCGCCGCGCGGTGCGCGATGGCATCCGCAAAGTGAACGTGGGTACTGACGTGCGTTGTACCTATGTCGCCGGCCTGCGTGATGCGATTGCGGAGATGGGTATCGAGCGTCATACTCAGGACATCATCGCCTTTGCTCAGGCGCGTGCTAAAGAGAAGATTTTCGACGTGATTGAGATGTGCGGTTCGCGCGGCAAGGCGTAGCTAGAGGAGGAAGCGATGATTGACGCAGAAGATCTCGATCTGTTGAAGCCCGAGCTCGCGTTTACCGACATCGAGGCGGACGATACGGAAGATCTGTTTCAAAAGATGCTCGCTCGACTTGAGCCCATGGGCTATACCAAGGAGAACTGGCTTGATGCGATGATTACGCGCGAGCGGGCCTATGCCACGGGCTTGCAGACGCCGACAATCGGCGTGGCCATTCCGCATGCGGACAACTGCGTGAACAAAGCATATATCGCCGTGGTGAAACCGGTGAAGCCCGTGGTGTTCCAGCCGATGGGCGGTATCGGAGATGAGGTGCAGGCTGAGCTCATCATCAACCTCGGCATTGTGCGTGAGGGCGGCCAGGTGGATATGCTCCAAGCGCTCATGAAGGTGTTTATGGACGATGCCGCTGTGGCCGATATCATGACCCAGCACACGCCCGAGGAGCTCGTTGCCTGCATCAAGCGTCATCTTGCGTGATGAAGCTGGAACGTCAATTTGTTACATGAACTGAGGGGCTGCCGGGATGTGCTCGGTAGCCCCTCGAGCGCGTTAGGCGCGGATCAGTCTTATATCGTTTCCGATGTTCCGTTGTCCTTACCAGAGAGTATTATGGGTGAGGTGCACCTAAAAAGAGATGCCATCAGGTAAAACGCTTCCGGTGCGAGGTCAATCCTTTGGGGAATCATCTCGTCCACCTTCGAGCGCATCTAAGAGACATGAGGCCGCGCGCATGGCATCTTCCCATGTGACATCCCGCGCGTAATCTGATTTCGACTGGTAGCGGAGCCACATCTCTTTCATCCGTTCGTCGTCTTCGACCTCGCTTAGGATGAGTCGCGCATTCTCAGGCGACGGGTTTGTTCCCCGCTTGGCAAAGGTTGCCCTGATCGCCGCTTTCAGGGTGTGCGGTTCTATGGAATCGCCCTTCACTTCGAGGAGCACGAAGATGTCGTAGAAGTCGCGCATTCTCGTGTTGGCGACACCGCGAGAGATTATGGTCTCGAGCTTCTCTGCGAGCAGGGTTTCCAGGTTGTACGCCATGATGGGAATCTCGCCGTCTTCGAGGAGGCGTGGGTAGCCGAGCTCGATTGCTCCCGGCGTGATTGGGTCGTCGGTCGAGAAATCAAGCTTCATGGGGATTCGGGCACGGTCGAGAAGGGTCTCCATCGACAGTCTGATTCCCGGGTAGTCGTGTTCGTCCATGATGCGGTCGACCGACTTCACATGGAAGTCCATCCCGTCGTCCGTCTCGATCATGCAGATTTCTTCGACGACCCGTATGATCTCATCCTCCTTCAGCGTGATGCCCTCCACCGTCGCGTCGATGTCCATGGTTGTGCGCATGGAGACGCCGACGAGCGCCGTGACGAGCGCCCCACCCTTAACGATGAAGCGACCCCTCCACGGCGAGCGCGCAAGGCGATCGAGGAACCGCTCCATGGCGTACAGGCGCATGGCTGTCTGAGCCTTTGCGCTATCGCTGCCGACGAGGTTCTTGATGCGGTCCATAAGTTGACGCGAGCTGGTGATCATAGGAGCACCTCCAGATAGGTTGCAAGCAGGCGCTCGACCGAGAATGCCCGGGCATAGCGCATGAGGAGCGGGATGTCACGCTGGCGCGACCGCGCGTAGCCTTTGAGGGCGGAAAGCAGCTCCTGCTGGTCGACCGTGGTTCGGCTGCGCAGGAGGTCCACGAGGGTTCGCTCGCGGTCGTAGCACCGTACGAGGTGGCCGAAGGGAGTCTCCGCTACGCAGAGTCCGAGCTCCAGCAAATCAGGTCTGACCTTGTATACCTTCACGCCATCGTGTGTGAGGGCGGCTGAGCCCGTGCCGGTGGCGAGGGTTGCGGTTACCGTTGCCGGCTCTCGTTCTGAGAGCCCGAGCAGGAACAATGCGGTCTCATGGGAGAAGATGAGCTTGGGATAGCGGAATTGGAACACATGCAGGGGGTCCTCCCAGGACGCGGGGTCGCGATAGAGCCCCCGCGCCTCGCGCGTGAGCCCCATCTCGTGCGCATAGAGGGAGACCGCCTGCGGTGAGATTCCGCGATTCATCGCCTCCCTGCAGGAGAGATAGCCGTTTCCCTCGTCGATGAGCTGCTCGAGCTGCTCCCGCTGTGTCATGCCCGCCCCTCTTCTAGCTAAATTCAAGCCCAAATCATATATCAAATGGGCTTAAACTTCAAAAGCATCAATGAGGTGTTTGCAGCTCTACAAAGGCGGAGTACACCAAAAGAAGCGTGAGAAGACAGAGCAGAACAAAGGGCTCTGTATGAGTTGATTCGCTGCAGGGTATGCGGGGGCGCGTTAAGGTGAGGGGCCTGCTCCCGTGGAATTCCAGGAGCAGACCCTTCAGGAGATCGTAGGGCGATCATGGGGTGTTGTGGACGGGTCGCGTATCGCGCTGCCTTGGGACGCGAGCGGCTGCGCCGTATTCGTTACTTGCGGTTTGCGATAAGCTGCAGCGCGCCGATGGCAATGCAGACGATGCTCGCCAGAACGTAGAGCCATCCGCCGAAGGCAAGGCTCACGCCATCCTCGAGCGTGATGAAGAGGAAGATGAGTCCAAGGACGCCAGCGGCCAGGGTGGCGATGTCGCCCTGCTTGTTCTTATAGACGAACGCGGCGATAAGGGTGCCGATGCCGGGGATGAGGTAGTACAGGTTGCGGATCTCGCCGTCGATGTGCGAGCCGTAGAAGTCGACGCCGAACGTCATCTGCATGGGGCTCATGTCGAAGATGCCGTAGATGCTGTAGAACGGCAGGAAGAAGGCGATTACGAGCACGGCGCCGGCGATGATGCGCGCGAGGGGCAGGATGCCGCCGAGGTTGCCGGCGAGGCTGCCGAGCTGCGAGGCGCCGCTCGCGATGGGCGAGGGGGTCGGCGCGGAACCGGGAACCGGGCCGGGTACGGGGCCGGGAACCTGACCGGGGGCGGGAGCACCCGCAGGCTGCGCGTCGGGCGCAGGGGCGCTCGCGGGCTGCGGGATGGGCGCGCCGCAAGCACCGCAGAACTTAGCGCCGTCCTCGTTCTTGGCGCCGCATTTCGGACAAAACATA
>NZ_CAPF01000043.1:0-31305 GCF_000321165.1 Enorma timonensis | reverse complement strand
CGCGCCCGCAACCTCGCAGCGGTGCGTGCCCGCCTGCGTGCGCGGAAGCGGCCTGCCGGCGCCCGGGGCGGGGAAGTCGCAGCCGAAGGCCTCGTACACGGCGCGCTCCGCCCCGGTGAACCCGCAGGCGATGAGGACGAGCTGCGCCGGGAGCGTGCGCTCGCTGCCCTCCACGCGTGTGGGCGCGCCCGCGTCCCACGTAAGGTCGGCGACGGTCACGCCGCGCACCCGTCCCTGCGCGTCCGTCTCGATGCGCACGGTGTCGCAGCTCCACGAGCGCATCTCGCCGCCCATGAGCGCGATGGCCTCCTCCTGGCCGTAATCGGTCTTCTTCACCGTCGGCCACTGCGGCCAGGGGTTGTCTGCGCGCCGCGTCTCGGGCGGCTCGGGAAGCACCTCGAGCTCGCGCACGCTCCGCGCGCCCTGGCGCACCGCCGTGCCCACGCAGTCGTTGCCGGTGTCGCCGCCGCCGATGACCACGACGTCCCTGCCCTCGGCGGAGACCGCGGGAGCCGCGCCCGAGAGGTAGGCCTGCGTGGCGCCCGTGAGGTAGTCGACCGCCTGGTGCACGCCGGCCGCGTCGATGCCGGGGACGTCGAGCGTCCGCGCCTGGCGCGCGCCCACGGCGAGGACGATCGCGTCCGCGTCCTGTGCGATGCGCGCGGCGGCCTCGGGGTCGGCCGCATCGACGCCCAGGTGGAACGTGATGCCGAGCTCCTCCATGAGCGCGACGCGGCGCTCCACGACCTCCTTCTCGAGCTTCATCTGCGGGATGCCGTACATGAGCAGGCCGCCCGCGCGGTCGGCGCGCTCCCACACGTCCACGCGGCAGCCGCGCCGCGCGAGCTCCCAGGCGCTCGCGAGCCCCGCGGGACCCGAGCCGATCACCGCGACGCGGGGCGCGTCGTCCGTAGGCGCGGGGAAGCGCGCCGGTCCGCCGTGCGCCCATTCGAAGTCGGAGATGGCCCGTTCCGTGTCGTGGATCGCGGTGGGCTCGCCCTCCACCGACCCCAGGTTGCACGCCGCTTCGCAGAGCGCCGGGCACACGCGGCTCGTGAACTCGGGCAGCGGGTTCGTGAGCGCGAGCCGCGCCGCCGCCTCGTCCCAGCGCCCCTGCCAGACGAGGTCGTTCCACTCGGGGATGAGGTTGTGGAGCGGACAGCCGCTCGGCCGCGCGTCGCCGAAGGAGATGCCGGCCTGGCAGAAGGCCACGCCGCACATCATGCAGCGGCTCGCCTGGATGCGGCGCTCCTCCTCGTCGACCTCAACGTAGAGCGGGTTGAAATCCCGCGCGCGCTCGTCGATGTCGCGCAGGCGGTGCGTGACGCGCCCGTGCGCCAGGAACGCTCCCGGCTTTCCCATCGCTATCGACCCCCTTCCCGAGGTGATACATTGGTGTCAGTCACCTTTTTATCACCTGGATCCTGCGCCGCCTCGTAGGCGCGCTCGAGTGCCTGCTCATGCGTGAGGCCGGCGCGCTCGGCGGCCTCGATCACCTCGGTCGCGCGCTCGTACGCCTCGGGCACGACCTTCACGAAATCGCGTGCGCAGCTATCGAACTGGTAGAGCATGCGGATGCCGCGCGGGCTCTGCGTGGCGCGCACGTGCTCCTCGATGAGCTCTCGGATGCGCGCGAGCTCCTCTGCGCTCGGGCGCTTGAGTTCGACGGTGTCGGGGTTCACGCGCCGCGCGAGCGTGCCGAGCTCGTCGTAGACGTAGGCGATGCCGCCCGTCATGCCGGCGGCGAAGTTCGCGCCCACCTCGCCCAGGACGACGACCGTGCCGCCCGTCATGTACTCGCAGCCGCAGCTGCCCACGCCCTCGACGACCACGGTCGCGCCCGAGTTGCGCACGCAGAAGCGCTGGCCGGCGAGGCCGTTCACGTAGCCGCGCCCGCTCGTAGCGCCGAAGAACGCGACGTTGCCCACGATGATGTTCTCGTCGAACTTGAAGTTCGCGCCCTCCGGCGGGCGCACGGAGAGCGTGCCGCCGGAAAGCCCCTTGCCGAAGTAGTCGTTCGCGTCGCCCGCGACGGCGAGCGAGATGCCGCGCGGCAGGAAGGCGCCGAAGCTCTGCCCCGCCGAGCCTGCGCAGTCGATGCTGATCGACCCCTCGGGCAGGCCGTTGGGGTGCGCGGCGGTCACGGCGTGGCCGAGCATCGTGCCCACGCAGCGGTCCACGTTGTCGATGTCAACCTCGAGGTGGCACGGCGTGAGCGTGCGGCGCGCCTCCTCGGTGCGGGGGATGAGGAGCGTGGCGTCGAGCACGCGCCCAAGGCCCAGGTCCGGTGCCATCTCGGGCAGGAAGTGGCGCTCGCTCGCCCCGGGGATGTGCGCCCCGAACTCGCAGGCGCCCGGCTCGAGCACGGCTGAGAGGTCGAGGCTCTCGGCCTTCCGGTTCCCGGGCGCGCCCACCTGGCGCAGGCACTCGGGATGGCCGGCCATCTCCTCGATGGTGCGGAAGCCCAGGCGCGCCATGACCTGCCGCAACTGCTCGGCCACGAAGAGCATGAAGCGCTCCACGTGCTCCGGTTTGCCGGCGAAGTGGCTCCGGAGCCGGCAGTTCTGCGTGGCGATGCCCGCCGGGCAGGTGTCCTGGTGGCAATCGCGCTGCATGAGGCAGCCCATCGCGATGAGCGGCATGGTGGCGAAGCCGAACTCCTCGGCGCCCAGCAGGCACGCCACGGCGACGTCGGTGCCGTCCATGAGCTTGCCGTCCGCCTCGAGCACGATGCGCGAGCGCAGGCCGTTCTGCAGAAGGGTCTGCTGGGTCTCGGCCAGGCCGAGCTCGAGCGGCAGGCCCGCGTGCCAGATGGAGTCGCGCGGCGCCGCGCCCGAGCCGCCGTTGTGGCCGGAGATGAGGATCTTGTCGGCGCCGCCCTTCGCCACGCCGGTGGCGATGGTGCCCACGCCCGCCTCGGAGACGAGTTTCACGCTCACGCGCGCGCCGGGATTGGCGCACTTGAGGTCGTAGATGAGCTCGGCCAGGTCCTCGATGGAGTAGATGTCGTGGTGGGGCGGCGGCGAGATGAGGCCGATGCCCGGCGTGGAGCGCCGCACCTCGGCGACCCACGGGTAGACCTTCTTGCCGGGCAGGTGCCCGCCCTCGCCGGGCTTGGCGCCCTGCGCCATCTTGATCTGGATCTCGGTCGCCGAGGCGAGGTAGCGGCTCGTCACGCCGAAGCGCCCGCTCGCCACCTGCTTGATGGCGGAGTTCGCCGAGTCGCCGTTCGGGAGCGGGGTCTCGCGCCGCGGGTCCTCGCCGCCCTCGCCGGAGTTTGAGCGGCCATGGAGGCGGTTCATGGCGATGGCCATGCACTCGTGCGCCTCGGCGCTGATGGAGCCGAAGCTCATGGCGCCGGTATTGAAGTGCATGACGATGCTCGTCGCCGGCTCGACCTCCTCGAGCGGCACGGGCGCGCGCCCGGCAGCGTCGAAGTCGAGCAGGTCGCGCAGGCGCACGGCGCGCCCCGGCTGCCGCAGGTGGGCGCTGTAGCGCTCGAAGAGCTCGTAGTCGTCCGTGCGCACGGCCTGCTGCAAGAGGTAGATGGTCGTGGGGTCGATGAGGTGCTCCTCGCCGCCCTGGGGGCGCCACTTCGTGAGGCCGAGCGAGGGGAGCTCGGCGGGCGCGCGCCCTGCGGCGGCGCGGAGGGCGTCGTCGTAGCGCTCGTCCAGCTCGCGCTCGATGCCCTCGGTGTCGAGGCCGCCCACGCGCGAGACCGTGCCGCGGAAGTAGCGGTCGATGACCTCATCGGAGAGGCCGACCGCCTCGAATATCTGCGCGGAGTGGTAGCCCTGCGCGGTGGAGATGCCCATCTTCGACATGATCGACACCATGCCCGCCACGAGCGCGCGGTCGTAGTTGGCGATGCCCTCCGCGGCCGTGAGCTTGCGCCCGGCGCGGTCGCGCAGCGCCCCGCGGTCGGCGAGCGCGCGGATCTGCTCGTGCGCCATGAAGGGGACGACGCCGCTCGCCGAGTAGCCCACGAGCGCCGCCACGTCGTGCGCGGACACGGCGTCGCCGCTCTCGACCACGAGGTCGGCGAAGGTGCGCAGGCCGCGGGCGATGAGGTGGTGGTGCACCGCGCTCGTGGCCAGGAGCGACGGGATGGGCACCTCGCCCGCCTCGGCGCGGTTGGAGAGCACGACGATGTTCACGCCCCCGCGCACGGCCGCGGCGACCTCTTGGGAGAGGGCCTCGAGCGCCCGCTCGAGCGCGCCCGCGCCGGCGTCGCGCCGATAGACCGCGCGGAAGCGCCGCGTGGCGAAGCCGGTGCGGTCGATATGCTCGATGGCGGCGAGCTCCGCGGCGGTGAGCACCGGGGCGTCGAGCCGGATGAGCCGGCAGGCGCTCCGCGAGTCCTCGAGGAGGTTGCCGTGGTTGCCCAGGTAGAGCACCGTCGAGGTGACCATGCGCTCGCGCAAAGCGTCGATGGGCGGGTTCGTGACCTGGGCGAAGAGCTGGAAGAAGTAGTCGAAGAACGAGCGGGGCTTGCGCGAGAGGCACGCGAGCGGCGCGTCGATGCCCATCGAGGCGAGCGGCACGGAGCCGGTGGACGCCATGGGGGCGATGACCTCCTGCACGTCGTCCCAGTGGAAGCCGAGCACCTCGGCCTGCAGGGTGAGCTCCTCGGGCGCGGGGAGCGCCTGGGCGCCCGGGTCGGCCGCGCCGCGCGAGCGCTCGTCGTCCAGGAGGTCGGCGAGGCGGATGGTCTCGCTCTCGATCCACTCGCGGAAGGGCTTGAGCTTGGCGAAGCCCCGGCGGAGCTCCTCGTTCGAGCGGATGCGGCCGTGCTCGAGGTCGACCTCGATCATCTCGCCCGGTCCCAGGCAGCCCGCCGTGAGCACGTTCGCGGGGTCGATGTCGATGGTGCCCACCTCGCTCGAGAGCAGGAAGCGGTCGTCGCGCGTCACGTAGTAGCGCGCCGGGCGCAGGCCGTTGCGGTCGAGCGCGGCGCCGAGCGTGCGGCCGTCGGTGAAGGCGATCGCCGCGGGGCCGTCCCAGGGCTCCATGAGCATGGACTGGTAGGCGTCGTAGGCGCGGCGCTCGGGCGCGAGCGCGTCGTTCTTGTCCCAGGGCTCGGGGATGAGCATCGACACGGCGCGCGTGAGCGGTCGGCCGTTCATGACGAGGAACTCCAGGACGTTGTCGAGGATGGCGGAGTCCGAGCCCTCGCGGTCGATGACGGGCAGCGCCCGCTCGAGGTCGCCCTGGAGCACGGGCGAGTAGAGGTTGGGCTCGCGCGCGCGGATCCAGTTGACGTTGCCCTTCAGGGTGTTGATCTCGCCGTTGTGGATGATGAGGCGGTTGGGGTGCGCCCGCTCCCAGCTGGGCGTGGTGTTGGTGGAGTAGCGCGAGTGCACGAGCGCCACGGCGGTCTTGACCGCGGCGTCGTTGAGGTCCGCGTAGAAGCGGCGCATCTGCGTGGCCACGAGCATGCCCTTGTAGACGATCGTCCGCGCGCTCATGCTGCACACGTAGAAGATCTTGCCCGAGAGCTCGGGCGCGCGGGCGGCGCGCTTCTCGATGGTGCGGCGACAGAGGTAGAGCCGGCGCTCGAAGGCGTCGCCGGCGGGGACGCCGTCCGGGCGGTGCAGGAAGGCCTGCAGGATCGTGGGCATGCAGGCGCGCGCCGTCGAGCCCAGGTCGTGCGGGTCCACGGGCACCTCGCGCCAGAAGAGCACGGGGATGCCCTCCTCGGCGCAGCCCTCCTCGAAGACGCGCCGCGCGTCGCGCACGCCCACGGCGTCCTGCGGGAAGAAGAGCATCGCCACGGCGTAGTCGCCCTCGTCCGGCAGGATGTGCCCGCAGCGCTGCGCCTCCTTGCGGAAGAAATGGTGCGGCACCTGGAAGAGGATGCCCGCGCCGTCGCCCGTGGTGCGCTCGAGTCCCGTGCCGCCGCGGTGCTCGAGGTTCACGAGCACCGAGAGCGCGTCGTCGAGAATCTGGTGGCTGCGCGTGCCGTCGATGTTGGCGAGCGCGCCGATGCCGCAGGCGTCGTGCTCGAACTCCGGTCTATAGAGGGTGTGCCCCGTGCGGGGGCGGGGCTGGTGTGCGTCATGTTCAGGATGCTGCATGTACGGGCTCCTATCACGCGCGTCTCTTACCTATATCGGGGCGGGTTCCGGGGCGCCGCGCCGTTCGCGCCGGGGCGCCGCGCCATCCGTTCCCGTCATCGCGGCGACGCATGCCGCGCCCGCCGCCGGGTGAGCGGAAGGCGCCGACATCGTAGGCGTTCTCCTTTTCCCGCGGTTTGCCAACGTGTTTCGGTTGCATTACATCTCGGTCGCCGCCTCGTCGCGCTTCGCCGCGGCACCGGCCGCCCCCGCGCCTCGCGCGCCCCGTACCAGCGAATTTGCGGCGCGCCGTGCAGTTTTTTCGCAAAGGGGAGCGCTCGCGTGCCCGTCCGCGGCCGAGGTGCGGTACCCTCGAAGATGTTTTCCAGCAGTAACCCGTGCGTAACGGCCTCGCAATACGCCGCGGCTAAGCTGCTTGGTGTTCGCGAACCCATACCACCCCGGCGCGCCGCGCCCCATGCGAAGGGAGCTCAAGAATGGCCTCGCTCACCGACCGCTTCGGAACCATGGTGTTCTCCGAAAGCGTCATGAAGGACTATCTTCCCAAAGACGTGTACAAGACCCTCATCGCGACGATCGATGAGGGCGAGCCGCTCAACCTGGACGTCGCGAACGCCGTCGCGCACGCCATGAAGACCTGGGCGCTCGAGCACGGCGCCACGCACTACGCGCACTGGTTCCAGCCGCTCTCCGGCATCACGAGCGAGAAGCACGACAGCTTCCTGGAGCCCGTGGGCGACGGCACGGCGCTCACGAAGTTCACCGGCAAGGCGCTCATCCAGGGCGAGCCCGACGCCTCGAGCTTCCCCAACGGCGGCCTGCGCGCCACCTTCGAGGCTCGCGGCTACACCGCCTGGGATCCCACGAGCCCGGCTTTCATCAAGGACGAGGTGCTCTGCATCCCCACGGCCTTCTGCGGCTACAACGGCGAGGCGCTCGATAAGAAGACCCCGCTGCTGCGCTCCATGAAGGTGCTCGACACGCAGGCAAAGCGCGTGCTCGCCCTCTTCGGCAAGCACCCCAAGCGCGTCGTTCCAAGCATCGGCCTCGAGCAGGAGTACTTTCTCATCAAGAAGGACGCCTACCGCAAGCGCCGCGACCTCGTGATCTGCGGGCGCACGCTCTTCGGCGCCCCGCCCTGCAAGGGCCAGGAGCTCGAGGAGCACTACTTCGGCGCCATCCGCCCGAGCGTGTCCAAGTACATGAAGGCGCTCGACGACGAGCTCTGGGCGCTCGGCATCCCCGCGAAGACCAAGCACAACGAGGTCGCGCCCTGCCAGCACGAGCTCGCGCCCGTGTACACCGAGCTCAACGAGGGCATCGACAACAACATGCTCGTCATGGAGAAGATGAAGCTCGTGGCCACGGACTTCGATCTCACGTGCCTGCTGCACGAGAAGCCGTTCGAGGGCATCAACGGCAGCGGCAAGCACAACAACTGGTCGATCTCCGCCGACGACGAGAACCTGCTCGACCCGGGCGACACCCCGCTCGAGAACCTGCAGTTCGTGATCTTCCTCACCGCCGTCATCGCCGCCGTGGACAAGTACCAGGGGCTTTTGCGCATGTCGGTCGCGAGCTGCGGCAACGACCATCGCCTGGGCGCGAACGAGGCGCCGCCGGCCATCATCTCCATCTTCCTGGGCGACCAGCTCACCGAGGTCGTGCAGAAGATCATGGACGGCAAGGCCAGCGTGCACGCCACGCACGGCGTGCTCGACCTGGGCGCCGACGTGCTGCCCAACCTCGAGCAGGACAACACCGACCGCAACCGCACCTCGCCCTTCGCCTTCACGGGCAACAAGTTCGAGTTCCGTGCCGTGGGCTCCGAGCAGAACGCGAGCGATGCGAACCTCGTGCTCGACACCGCCGTGGCCGAGGCGCTCAAGGAGTTCGCGGACGCGCTCGAGGGCACGCCCGAGGATGAGTTCGCGGCCGCCGCGCTCGACTACTGCAAGAAGACGCTCTGCGCGCACCGCCGCATCCTCTTCAGCGGCGACGGCTACTCCGCCGCCTGGGAGGAGGAGGCCGAGAAGCGCGGCCTGCTGAACCTCCGCACCACCGCCGACGCGCTGCCGCAGATGGTCACGCCCGAGAGCCTGGCGCTCTGGCAGGGCATGGGCGTGCTCTCCGAGACGGAGGCGTTCAGCCGCTACGAGGTGAAGCTCGAGAAGTACAACAAGCTCATGAACATCGAGGCCACGACGATGATCCGTGAGGCGCGCCGCACGTACCGCCCGGTGATCACCGCCTACGCCACGAAGGTCGCCAAGGGCCTGGAGGCCATCCGCGCCGCCGGCGCCGAGGCCGCGATGACCTGCGAGCAGAACACGCTCAACAAGCTGTGCGGCGGCATCACCGAGATCAACGAGGCCATCAAGGCGCTCGACGCGGTGCACACCAAGGCCGAGGGCATCGTGGACTCGCAGGAGCAGGCGCTGTGCTACGCGCACGAGGTCGCGCCCGCCATGGAGCGCCTGCGCGCCTCCGTGGACGCGATGGAGGAAATCGTCGCGGCCGACTACTGGCCGGTTCCCACCTACGACGACATCCTGTTCTACGTGTAGGGTGTCCGCAGGGTGCGTGATAAAAAGGTGACTGACACCTTTTTCTCACGCGCGAGCGTAGGGGTCGTCTGCCCCGGCCAGGCTATTTCCGAAGAGAGCTCCCGCCCGGGGGCTCTCTTTTTGCGCCCGGGTGATAAAAAGGTGACTGACACCTTTTTATCACGCACCCTCTCGCCCCGTGCCGAGCAAAACGGCAGCTGAGAGCAAGCATTCCGTTCGAGATACGCTATAGTTGTCTCGTTTTCCGGGCGTCCCGAAACCGAAGGGGCGCCGCAGCTCATGAAGGGGGATATGTACATGAGGAAACTACGGGTGCTGCTCGTGTGCGGTTCGGGCGCAAGCTCGGGCTTCATGGCCGCCAACATTCGCAAGGCGGCGAGCGCGCGCGGCTTGGACGTGAGCGTCGTCGCGCGCAGCGAGTCCGAGATCGAGAGCTACATCGACGAGATCGACGTGCTCATGGCCGGTCCGCACCTCGCTTACATCATGGACGAGGTTGACGAGCTCGCCGAGGCGAACCCCGACCTCAAGGTGATTCTCATGCGCAAGGACTACTACGCCACGCTCGATGGCGAGGCCGCGCTCGATCACATGCTCGAAGAGGTCGGCGAGGCGTAACAGCGCGCCCGCTTCCCCGCATTGCCATATCCGCGGCGCGCCGCATGCCAGGCGCGCGCCGCAAACGAAAGGACTTGATTCATGGGCTTCATGAATTGGCTTGAAAACAGCTTCGCGCCCAAGATGAACGCGATCAGCCGCAACGTCTGGGTGACCTCCATCAAGGACACCATGCTCCAGATCCTGCCGTTCATCTTCGTCGGCTCGATCTTCTGCGTCGGCACCATCGTGGAGACGTTCGTGCCGCTGCCGTTCTCGTTCTGGACGCCGTTCGGTTGGACGATGGGCCTCCTCTCGCTCTTCGTCTCCTTCTTCCTGCCGCTCAACTTCTGTGAGCACAAGCGCCTGCGCAAGACGCGCCTCGTGGCCGCGGGCTGCGGCGTGTCCTGCTTCCTCATCTCCATCACCCCGCAGGTCATGATCGACGGCACCGTGGGCTTCAGCTCCTCGGCGCTCGGCGCGGGCGGCATGTTCTGCGCCATGCTCACGGGCATCTTCGTCTGCATCGTGTTCAACCTCTTCGGCAAGTTCACGTTCTTCAAGGAGGACAGCGCCATCCCGGACTTCGTGCGCCAGTGGTTCGACGCGCTCCTGCCCGTCACGATCGTCATCTTCGCCATGTTCTTCGTCGTGCAGGTGCTGGGCGTCAACCTCTACGCCGTCGTCGTGAGCATCTTCATGCCGCTCCAGACCGTGCTCAACACCCCGTGGGGCATGAGCCTGTTCTGGTTCATCACCTGCTTCATCTACTCCATGGGCATCTCCGGCTGGGTGCTCTCGCCCATCCAGACCCCCGTGCAGATGGCCACCATCGCGCTCAACCTCGAGCTCATCGCTGCCGGCACCGCCACCCCGGAGAACCTGGGCATCTTCAACTACACGCTCATGTTCGTGACCTACATGTGGTGGGGTGGCATCGGCTCGACCATGCCGCTCGTCATCATGATGCTCTTCTCGAAGGCCAAGGAGCTCAAGGCTCTCGGCCGCGCCTGCATCGCGCCCGCGATCTTCAACATCAACGAGCCCGTCGTGTTCGGCGTCATCGCCTGGCGCCCGGTCATGATGATCGCCATGTGGCTCCAGGGCATCATCATCCCGCTCTTCACCTATCTGGGCGTGAAGGTGCTCCAGATCGCGCCGTTCAACAACATCCAGTTCGACCTGTGGTACTGCCCGTACCCCATCGGCACCTGGATCTCCACGCAGTCCATCGCCGCCGTGCTGTTCGTGATCGCGTCGTTCGTGGTGTCCGGCCTCATCTGGTACCCGTTCTTCAAGACGTACGAGAAGCAGTGCCTGGCCGATGAGGCCGAGGCCGAGGCGAAGAAGGAGGCCAAGGCCGCCAAGAAGGCCGAGCGCCTCGAGGCCGCCGAGGCATAAGGGACGTGCCGTCGGGCGCTCCCGCAGCGCGCGGAAAGCCGCTCCGGGGCGCCCGCTGCGTCCCGCATAGCGCAAGGCAACCCGCGATGCCCCGTGCGACGACCTCCGGCCGCCCGCGGGGCATCGCCCATTTGGAAGGAATGAACATGCTCAAGGTACCGTCTGGCTTCCCCCAGGACTTCCTGTGGGGCGGCGCCGTGGCAGCGAACCAGTGCGAGGGCGCGTGGGACGTGGACGGCAAGGGCGCGAGCGTCGCCGACATCAACGAGTTCGTCGACGACATCGCGGTGGACAAGAAGGAGAACGGCGAGATCACCGCGGAGTACGTGCGCGGCGCCCTCGCCGCCGGCCCGGAGCGCATCTTCCCCAAGCGCTGGGGCATCGACTTCTACCACACCTATCCGGAGGATCTGAAGCTCCTCGCGGGCATGGGGCTCAAGACGTTCCGCACCTCCATCGACTGGGCGCGCATCTTCCCCAACGGCGACGACGCCGAGCCCAACGAGGCGGGCCTGGCCTTCTACGACCGCCTCTTCGACGAGATCCGCGCCAACGGCATGGAGCCGCTCGTCACCATCTCGCACTACGAGATGCCCATCGCGCTCACGCTCAACTACACCGGCTGGTACTCGCGCGAGGTCATCGATTTCTTCGTGCGCTACTGCCAGGTGGTGTTCGACCGCTACGCGAGCAAGGTGAAGTACTGGGTCGTCGCGAACCAGGTGAACTTCGTGGCGCTCGAGAGCTTCAACCACCTGGGCGTGGCGGCCGATAAGGTGGACGACCTGCTCTCGGCGAAGTACCAGGCCGTGCACCACGAGCTGCTCGCCATGGCGAAGGCCACGAAGTACGCGCACGAGCACCACCCCGGCCTCCAGATCGGCGTCATGGTGGGCGGGAGCCTCGCCTACCCGGCGTCGAGCAAGCCCGCCGACGTGCTCGCCACGATGCGCCACAACCAGATGGAGTGCTTCTGCACGGACATCCTTTTGCGCGGCACCTATCCGGGCTACGCGACGCACTTCTTCGAGGAGCGCGGCATCCATGTGGAGGTCTCGGATGAGGACCTGGCCGTGTGGGCGGACCCGGCGACGCTCGGCGACTTCTTCGCCATGTCGTACTACTACACCGACATGGTGACGGCCGAGGGCTTCGCGAAGGATAACCGCGGGCAGCGCAACCCCAATCTCGAGGCGAGCCCGTGGGGCTGGGCGGTGGACCCGCAGGGCTTCCGCTTCATGCTCAACGAGTACTACGACCGCTACCAGAAGCCGGTGTTCATCTTGGAGAACGGCCTGGGCGCGTACGACACCGTGGAGGAGGACGGCTCCATCCACGACGATTACCGCATCGCGTACCTGCGCGCGCACATCGAGCAGATGCGCGAGGCCATCAAGGACGGCGTGGACATCCGCGGGTACTACGCGTGGGGGCCGATCGACATCGTGAGCTGCTCGTCGTCGGAGATGAGCAAGCGCTACGGCTTCATCTACGTCGACCTGGACGACTACGGCCGCGGCACGGGCGAGCGCTCACTCAAGGACAGCTACGCCTGGTACAAGCAGGTCATCGCGACGAACGGCGAGGATCTGGGGTAGGGCGTCTTCGCGGGAGGCGCTGTGCGGGCGGCGGCGGGCTTGGGCTCGTCGCCGCCCGTTTCTGTTTGCGGGGTGCGCGGGTGATAAAAAGGTGTCAGTCACCTTTTTATCACACTGCGGTGATACCTCGACTTGACCTCTTTCGGTGATAAAAAGGTGACTGACACCTTTTTATCACTTGTACGCCCGTGATAATTTGGTGACTGACACCTTTTTATCACCTGCTGCTTGCGTGTTGGGCTCACCCGTGCGCGAACACCTGCCGCCCCTGCACCCAGACCGCGCGGATGTTCTCCGGCGTGGCGAGGTAGAGGATGCGCTCGAGCTGGTCGGCGGGGCTCGTGAACACGCCGTTGCCGGTGAGGTCGGCGAACGGTCGCTTGAGGTCGATGACCTGCATGTCGAGGGCGCGCCCCGCCTCGAAGGAGCCGATGGGCAGGTCGAGCGCCTCGCCGCCGCCCTTCGTGGCCAGGTAGAGTGCCTCGACAGCGGAGATGCGGGAGGGCTCGCCCGCGCCGCGCTGCTCGCTCGGCACGCGGGCGTCCACGCCGTCCTCCAGGATGCGCGACGCCATGACCGCCATGCGGATGTCGTCGTAGAGGCTTGGCGAGAACCCGCCCGAGATGTCGGTGCCGAGTCCGATGGTCACGCCCTGGTCGTGGATGCGCCGCACGGGGCAGACGGCGTTGCCGAAGTACGCGTTCGAGATGGGGCAGTGCGCGAGCGCGGCTCCGGTGGCGCGGAAGATCTCCGCTTCGCCGTCGAGCAGGAACGTGCCGTGCGCCATGATGGCCTTGCGCTTGAGGAGGCCGAAGTCGGCGAGGGCCTCGGCGTCGCTCTTGCCGAACCGCTCGCGGGCGACGCCGCTCTGCCACTGACTCTCGTCGCAGTGCGACTGCACGTAGGCGTCGTGCGCCTGCGCGATTTCGCCCAGGCCGCGGAGCGCTGTCTCGGTGCAGCTGGGGATGAAGCGCGGCGTGACCGCGGGGAAGAGGCCAGGGAAGCGGGGGTCGTCCGCTGCCGAGCGGGCGGCGTGCTGCTCGACCGCGGCGATGAAGTCCTCGGTGTCGGCGAGCGCCTGCTCGGGCGAGGCATCGCGGTAGAAGGCGGGGTTCGCCGCCGGGTCGTCCATGACGACCTTGCCCACGACGGCGCGCTGGTTGAGCTGCGCACACGCCCGCGCGAGCACCTCGGAGCTGTGCCGGTCCGCGCTGCCGAAGTACACGCACGTCGTGGTGCCGCGCGAGAGGAGCGTGCCCACGAGGTCGAGGTAGATGGGCAGCGCGAAGTCGCCGCCGGTCGGGTCGCCGCCCTCCGGGATGCCGAAGCGCGCCTCCAGGGGGAAGGTGCGCTCGTTGAGCCACACCTCGAGCGGCTCGTCGAGGGCGATGCCCGCCTGCGGCCACTGCGGCGCGTGGACGTGCAGGTCCACGAAGCCGGGAAGCACGACCTCGTGCTCGCCGAGCTCGAACAGGTATCCGGGCTCGCGCTCGTTTGCCTCGCGTGCGGCGCGGAGGCGTTCGGGGTAGGCGGGGTCGGCGGGCAGCGTGATGCGCTCGATGGCTCCGTGCCCGTCGAGCTCGATGAGCGCCTGCTCAAGCATCTCGAACGAGCCGTATTCCGGCGTATGGAAGAACGTTCCCCGAATGGCGCGCGCGGCAGCGGTCGTGGTGGTCATGGTTTCCTCCCGATGGTAGCGGCGCGCTCGTGCGCGCACCGTGCCTAGAGGATACTACGACGCGCGCGTCGATAGCGTCCGGGTGGGGGAGGGCATGCGGCGTTCCCCGCGCGATTCGGCGGCCCCCGAGTTACGGCTCTTTTCTGGGCTGCCTTTCCAGGCTGGATTTCTCTGCTATACTCTGCCTTGCTGTCCCCATCGTCTAGCGGCCTAGGACGCCACCCTTTCAAGGTGGATATCGCGGGTTCGAATCCCGCTGGGGGCACCATTCGAATGAAAAGCGAACCCGCGCGGCCTTGAGCCTCGCGGGTTCGTCGCATTTTGCACGATGGTATACCGTTTTGGGCGGTGCGGCGGGTGCCGCGTACGCCATTCGGAGGGCTTCGGGGGAGCCTTGAATCCCAAATTGCGCGTCCGTAACGGTTTATCGGACACCCGTCGAGTAGCGCTTGCAACCGCACCTTCCTGACCTGTGGGTTTGTTGCGGCTTAGGTGCCGGCTACTTCGCAGGTGCTCTATAAACCGTTCATTTCGCGCCGTTTGGGTTTTGCGGGCGCGCCGCCTAGTCCTGCTTGCTGAACGCGTCCCACAGCACGGCGACGATGCCGCAGATGAGGCCGCCCACGGGCCACGCGAGCCAGAACCACATGGCGGTCGTGCCCTCCGGCTCGAACGCGTCGGGGTCGGGCGCGGTGAGGGCGGGGCCGAAGAGCAGGCACAGCCCGACAATCGTCGCCGTGATCATGATGGCCGCGCACACCGCCCCGAGCTTCTTGTTGCGGCGCTTCTGCGCCAGGATCTGCTCGCGGCGTGCCTCGTCGAGCTGGGTGTTCATGATGTCCTCGATCTCGAGCTCGTCCGTCACGTTCTTGTTGTATTCCGCGACGTTCGTGCGGCCGAGGAGCATTCCGTAATGCACGATGATCCACACACCCGCGGCTACGAAGAGCAGCAGCAGGCAGAGGCCGAGCTGCTCGGTGGCGCGCTGCTCGCCGAGGGACATGATGCAGAACGAGCCGATGAAGATGAGGCCGAGACCCACCGTCGCGCCGCGCGCCATGCCCTTCCGGGCGCGCAGGCGGTCGTCCTCGGTGTAGAAATCCTCGACGTACGGGTGCGCCTTCTGGAAGGCGGTGTGCTCCATGCCGGCAGGGATGAGGAAGGCAAGCCCGATGAGGATGCCCACAAGAATGAGCGCGATCATGGGCAGGTCGGTGTCGCCGCCCGGGGTGAGGGCGAACCGCCCCTCGACGAGGAAGCCGAGGCCGATGAAGGCGATGATCGCCGCGATGCCCGTGGGGACGCGCCATGCCAGCATGCGCTGGTGGTCGTCGTAGCCGCAGATGTCCTGCGGGGGACCTGCGGGGATCGGGGTCGCGTCCGGGTCGGGTGCGCGCTCGGTAAGGTCGCCTTGGACGAGGTCGTCGAGCGAGCAGTCGAAGATCTGGCACAGCTTGAGGAGCTTGTCCATCTCGGGATAGCTCTTCTCCGCCTCCCATTTGGTGACGGACTGGCGGGAGACGCCGAGCAGCATGGCGAGCTGCTCTTGGGTCATGTTGCGCGTGGCGCGGAGGTGCTGGAGGTTGTCGCGGAAGCTCATGGCTGGGCCTTTCGATCGGGTCGGTGCGTGCGGGCGCGCCGCTGCCTGGGCGGGCGCGCTGTCTGCCGGCACCCCGTACACTACGGTACCAGACGGTCGCCCGCCACCAACCCGGGGCTGCTTTTTGGGCGACGCGCAGGCGCCTCGCGGTTGCGAAGCGCAGGTAGCGGGCGTGGCACGGGAAATGGCGTGGGAAATGCACTGCCGCGCTCTCCGCGAATGCCGCGCACAAGAAAACGAGCCGCCGGGTGCAACCCAACGGCTCGTCGCGTGCGGTTCTCGTCGCGGTTCGCGGTGCGGAGCGTTAGCTGTTCGCGCGCCGCTGCAGACTGGCGCCGG
This sequence comes from Enorma timonensis, assembly GCF_000321165.1. Taxonomy (NCBI): domain Bacteria; kingdom Bacillati; phylum Actinomycetota; class Coriobacteriia; order Coriobacteriales; family Coriobacteriaceae; genus Enorma; species Enorma timonensis. Next base: position 15,448 of record NZ_CAPF01000043.1, on the reverse strand, counting down.
CTGCGATGATGATGGCGCCCGCTGCGCAGAGCGCGATGGGGAGCATCGGGCTCACGGCGTCGCCCGTCTGGGGGATCGTCCCGGTGGGCGCGGTGGAGGGCTCGGTCTTTGACGGGTCGGTATCCGAGGGGTCGGTTGTGGGCTTGGCGGGCTCGCTCGGGTCGGTGGGCTCGCTCGGATCCGTGGGGTCGGTGGGCTCCTCGGGGTCGACGGGCAGCGCCTTCCACTGGGCGTAGAGCATGAACGTTCCTCCGATGCCGCTCTCAAGGTCGCTTGCGGACAGCGTGGCTCCGTCCGTGAACGACGTGCCCGTGCCGTCGGCCCTGGTGTTCCAGCCCGTGAACTCGTAGCCGGGGCGCTCGAAGGCCGAGGAGGCGAGGGTTACGCCCTCGCCCTTTCTAAGAACCTTGGGCGTCATCTGGCCGCTCCCGCCGTTGGCGTTATAGGCAACGGTCACGAAGGTGTTCCAAACGTAGGTGCCGGGCTCAACAATGTCGGGGTAGAACGCGGCAATTTCGTTCGGCGGGTAGCCCTTGTCGCCTGCGTCGGGCAGACCGGAGGCATTCACGCGCACCCAGGTGAGGGTACCCTTTGGCTGGGGGAGGGTCGCGTTATCGCCCGCCTTCCACGCGAAGTCCGCGCCGAGTGTGACGGAGGCGAGGTTGTCGCATCCGGTGAAGATGTTGTTCATCGTGTCCACTTTATGCGTGTTGAAGCTCGAGAGATCGAGCGACGTGAGCTTGCTGCACCCCGAGAACATGGCGGACATTTCCTTCACGTTGGAGGTATTGAAACCCTCGCCAAAAGTCACGGATTGGAGATTGCCGCAACCCCAGAACATGCTGTTCATGTTCGTGACGTTTGAAGTATTGAGTTCAGAGAGGTCAACAGAGCGGAGCGACGTGCACCCGTAGAACAGGCTGCCCATGTTCTCGACCTGCGAGGTGTCGAGGCCGTTCCAGTCGACGTCCGTCAGCTCAGTGCAGCCGTCGAATAGGTTCCAGAGAGCCGTTCCCGCTTTGGAGCCTTTCGCAAAAACGACCCGCTTGACTGAGCTCCTGTTCCATCCGTTGTCATCCGTGGGCGTGTTCTGGATATCGTCGCCGCGTATCGTGAGCGTTCCATCCGCGTCAAGCGACCAGCTCCAATTTCCCGTCTTGCCGGTGCCGCCAGCCACCTCATCCGCCCACGCCGCGGTCGGCCACGCGATGGCGAGCGCCGCCACCACGGCGACGAGCAGCGCGAGCGCGCGTCCCGCCTTCATGTCAAACCGTTCAGGCATATCGATTAGATACCTCCCCCTACGTAATATTCCTAGAGCTATTGTATATGCGCGCCCGCCGCGCGGGGCGTACAATCTCGCACAGCACCATTGTTACGTTCGCTAAGGAAACGAGGTTGCTATGCGTACCGTAGACATGAGCGATTACACGGTGGGCGAGGACGCGTTCGACGCGATCCCCGCGACGTTGGAGAAGTTCGGGGCGAAGAAGATCGTCCTGGTGGGCGGCAAGCGCGCGCTCGCGGCAGCGGCGCCCGGCATCAAGGCGGCGATCGAGGGCACGGACATCGAGGTGACCGACACCATCGTCTATGGCACCGAGTGCACGCAGGACAACATCGACCGGCTCGTCGCCGCGCCCGCGTTCCGCGCGGCCGACGTGGCGTTCGCCATCGGCGGCGGCAAGGCCATCGACACGGTGAAGACGGCGGCGAGCGAGCTCGGCAAGATCGTGTTCTCCGTGCCCACCATCTGCTCGAACTGCTCGGCCGCGACGGCCATCGCCGTGGTGTACAACAACGACGGCAGCATGAGCCACTACGCCTACCCGCCGTGCCCCGTGCACATCTTCATCAACCCGCGCATCATCGCCGAGGCGCCGGACGAGTACTTCTGGGCGGGCATCGGCGACGCGCTCTCCAAGCAGCCCGAGGTGGAGTACGCGACCTCCAAGGACGAGCTCGACGTGACGGCCGAGCTGGGCCTCTCGCTCGCGCGCACCTGCTCCGAGCCGCTGTTCCGCTGGGGCGAGCAGGGTCTGGACGACGTGCGCGCCAACCGCTCGAGCGAGGCCGTGGAGCGCATCGCGCTCGACATCGTGATCAACACCGGCTACGTCTCGAACCTCACCAACCAGCCGGACTTCTACTACAACTCCTGCATCGCGCACGCGTTCTACAACGGCTCGACGGGCATCGTCCGCGAGGGCCACTTCCTGCATGGCCAGGTCGTGTCGTTCGGCGTGCTCGTGCTCTTCGCCTACGCGGGCGATGAGGATAACCTGCACCGCTACGCCGAGTTCAACAAGAAGCTCGGGCTGCCCGTCACGCTCGCCGAGATCAACCTGGACGATGCCGACCTCGAAGACCTGCGCCGCTACGCCGAGCACAGCAACGAGTGGAAGCAGCAGAAGCCTGAGCCCGTGGACCCCGATCGCTTCATCGCGGCCATCAAGGCGGCCGACGCGTTCGGCCGCGAGCTGCTCGAGGCTTAAGAAGCGCGACCGGGTATCCCGGGCGCTTCCGGCCACCGACTGCCCGCCGGCGCGGCGGGGCGGCGGGTGTATGCTTGGTGCGGTTTGGTGAAACGCATCGAGAACGGGAGCGCCCATGGATACCCAGCAGTCGCAGCAGCAGACCGTCGTCCCGGCGAAGCCGGACGTGGCCATCACGGTTCCCGCGGAGGCGCGCCTCGCGGTGCCCGCGTCCGCCTCGCGCGCCTGCACCTGGCAGGTGGGCGACGAGCGCATCGACTACACCGCCACGGCGGGCCACATCGACGTGCGCGGCGACACCGGGGCGCTCATCGGCAAGATGTTCGCGGTCTCGTACGTCGCGACGGGCGATGCCGCGCCGGAAGGCGGCGCGCCCCGGCCGGTGACGTTCTGCTATAACGGCGGCCCGGGCAGCTCGTCGGTGCCCATCAACTTCGGCGGCATCGGGCCGCGCCGCGTGAAGACCGACGGCACGAACCACCTCGGCGCGCCGGCGACGGTGGAGGACAACCCCGCCACGCTGCTACGCCAGAGCGACCTCGTGTTCCTCGACGCGCTCGGCACCGGCTACTCGTCGCTCGCCGAGGGCACGGATCCCGCGACCGTGTGGGGCGTGGACGGCGACGCGGACGCCTTCTGCCGCGCGATCATCGGCTGGCTCGACGCGAACCGCCGCTGGGACTCGCCGGTCTACCTCTTCGGCGAATCCTACGGCACCATCCGTAACGCCGTGCTCATGCGCCTGTTGGGCGAGAAGCGCGTGCCGCTGCGCGGCGTGGTCATGCTCTCGGCGCTCTTCGACTGGGTGCAGACGCTGCCCGGCGAGGACCTCTACTTCCTGGGCATGCTGCCCACGTTCGCGGCCACGGCGCGCTACTTCGGCCGCGCGGGCGCGCGGGTGGACGAGGCCACGTGGTTCGACGACGCCATGACGTTCACCGAGGCCGTGTACGCGCCGGCGCTCCTGCGCGGCGATAGGCTCTCGGCGCGTGAGAAGGCGCAGGTGGCGCGGAAGATCTCCAAGGTCATCGGCCTTCCCGCCGAGCTCATCGAGCGCTGCAACCTGCGCATCGACCTGGACACCTTCCGTCGGAACCTCCTGGCGGACGAGGGCCGCGTGATCGGCCGGCTGGACACGCGCTTCGCCGCGGCGGCGCCCCTGCCGCTCCAGGACTCGACGGAGTTCTTCGCGGGCGAGGACGCGGCGGACGATGCCGTCGAGTCCGCGTGGACGGCGGCGTTCCGGGCGTTTCTGCACGAGATCGGCTACGAGGGCGCGCCCATCTACCTCGCGCAGAACTACGGCGTGGTGAACCGCAGCTGGAAGTGGGAGCACGAGGAGCCGGGCATCGGTTGGGCCGTGCCCGCGCCGAACGTGACCTACGACATCGCGGTGGCGCTCAAGCGCAACCCCACCATGCGCATCGCCATCATGGGCGGGCGCTACGACGCGGCGACCACATACTGGAACGTGGTGCACGACATCTCGTGCCTGTTCCTGCCGGCCGAGCTCAAGGAGCGCATCTCGTTTTACCTGTACGGCTGCGGCCACATGGCCTACGTGGACGAGCCCACGCTCGAGCAGATGGGGCTCGACCTGGAGGCGTTCTACGCCGCCGAGTAGGCAAACGGTTTGAAGGGCGCCCGATGCCAGCCGGTGCTATCGGGCGCCGCATGCATCAGGTGCAGAATGGGGCGCGCGTGCGTGCGAAGGCCGCTCGCCTAGAACCCGTTGCGGTTGGCGAAGTGCTCGGACGCGTCGTAGACGCCCTCGACGGATTCCGCCCAGGGCACGAAGTCGGGCGTGTCGACGATGATGCCGTCCGCCTCCCAGACCGCCTCGTGCGCGAGGTCCCAGCGCTTGCGCGGTTGCGGGCGCACGGGCAGGTATGGCGCCATGTACGTGGGGTTGAGCAGGAAGAACGCGCCGCCCTCGCAGCGCGCGGCGAAATCGCGGAGCGCGCGCCTGGCGGGTTTGCGCCGCCCGAGCTTGTAGAGCAGGAGCGTGCGCCCCAGCAAAAACCACGGTGAATCGTCCAGGGCGGCTGCCGCTTGCTCGCCGCGCTCCGCCTCGAGCTCGTGCGCGAAGGCGAAGAAGCCGTCCTCGTCCTCCAGGCGCGCGAGCGCGAGGAACACGGTTCCCTCGGCGTGGCTCGGGTATCCCTCGGCACGCAGCACCAGGCGCGCGTAGCGCTCGGCCGCCCGATAGCGCGCGCTTGCCAGGCAGAGCTGCGCGAGCGCCTCGAGCGTGTGGAGCCAGCCGATCATCGTGGGCTCGCTTGCCGTCCAGGCCGCCGCGGTGAGCGTGGCCGTGCCCGCGCCGCCCGGGGCATGCGCCGCCGCCCGCTCCGCGTCGAAGAAGTGGGGCGCGTCGTCCGAGAACCCGGCCACGTTGCTTATAAGCTGGTCGTGCACGCGCCGCTCGAGCTTCATGAGCTCGCTCAGGCAGGCGTCGATGCTGATGTCCGAGAGCAGAAGGCCCACGAGCTCCGCGTCCACGCAGAGCCGGTCGGTCTCGGCGATCTTGAACAGGGCGAGGCGCGCCTCGTCGAAGAGCTGCGCGCGCTTGCGCTCGAACTCCTCGTCCTCCGGGATATCCTCGATGGCGTCGAGCTCGCGCATGAGCCGCTCGTGCGCATCGGTGTAGGCGACGAGCGCCTGCGCATGGGCGTCCGTGGCGTACTTCTCCAGCCGCTGGGGGACGTCCTCGTGCACGAGCTCGCGCGCCGCGGCGGTGAGCTCCGGGTGCGCCGCGAGGTAGGCGCGCTCCAGATAGGCCGAGACGTAGGCGCGCGGCTCCATCAGTTGCCGCCCATCTCGCCGCCGCGCCGCGCCCCCGCGCGCCGGTCGGAGCGTTCGAGCGCCCCCTGCACGAGGTCGTGCGTGGCGACCCACACCGCGAGCCCGGCGTTGTCGGGCGCGCCGATGCCCTCCTGCAGCAGCGGCGTCGCCTCGCTCAGGGCGAGGATGAGCTCGTCCTCGCTGCCGGGTACCACGTTCACGCGCGCGTAGAGGCCGTCGGGGAACTCCGCCTGGTAGTAGAGGGCCTCGGCGGCGTGGTCGTACGCGGCGAGGAGCGACCGCAGCGCGCGCGTCGCGCCGGAGAGGTCGAGCTCGTGGTAGGCGATGCCGAGCTCCGCGATGAGCTCCCAGGCGTCGGGCGCCTTCTCGGAGAGGTGGTGCCGGCGGCGCGCAGGGCTCTTCGAGCGGTACGAGGCCGGGTGCCCCTGCCGGAAGCGCTTGAGGTCGTCGCGCGTGCACTCGAGCTTCGCGAGCGCGAGCATGGCGGTGCGGCGCACGTCCGCCGGGTCGTCCGCGGCGAGCGCGAGGCACTCCTCGGCCGTCTGGAGCGAGAGACGGTAGCGCCCCGCGATGAGCGCGCGCGACGAGAGGGCGGCGAGCCAGCGGATGAGCCCGCGCTTCCCCAGGTCGCGGGCGTATTCCTGGTCATAGGGGTCGCGTGCTTCGCGAGCCGCGCGCTCGGTCGCCTCCTGCACGGCGCCGCGCTCGTCGAGGAGGTAGGAGACGTAGTCGTCGTTCGTGGGCGCGGTGAGCGCCGCGAGCATGCGTTGGGCGTCCCAGTTCGCCGGGTCGAGCTGGCACGCCTCGCGGAGCTGCGCCTCGGACGTGGCCGCGAGCTTGTCGGCCTCGGCATCGTCGGCGATGAAGGGGAGGCGGTAGTCGATGGCCTCCGCGGCGAGAGCGACGAGGTGGAACGCACGGTCGGCGTCGGTGGTGATGAGACGCGCCGGGTCGCGCTGGTAGTCCTCCATGCGCGCGGCGATAAAGGGGGCGTTATCGACGGGGTAGACGTGCTCCCGCCGGATCGCGCCGAAGATGAGGCGCAGGCAGTCCTCCTGGATGGGGTCGTATGCCATGCGTCCTCCTCTCGAGCCGTCCGTACTCGGCGCCGTGCCGGGCGTTTCGTTGAATGCATTAGCTTAGCACAGCCGCTTGGGGCGCGTGCGGCGAGCAAGCGCGCGGGGCGAGATTTCCACGTGGCATCATATATCTCATACCAGCAGGTCAGGGATTTGGAGGCGCGCGAAACTACCCTAACAATTTGCGATGCGGAGCGCTAAAATATGCATCGGCGTGAAACGTCATCGGCGATACCCGCCGATCTCGATTTGGTCCGAACGGAGTCGATGGGCGGCTCCGTGCAATATCAGGCCGCATGGCCTGTGTTTGGAGGCAGATATGGGACGTTTTACCAACCCGCGTGACCTGTACTTTGGTGAGGGTGCGCGCCATGAGGTGAAGAACCTCAAGGGCTCGCGCGCCATTATCGTCACCGGCGGCGGCTCCATGCGCCGCGGCGGCTTCCTGCAGGACGTCGAGGCGGACCTCAAGGAGGCCGGCTTCGAGGTGCAGATCTATGAGGGCGTCGAGTCCGACCCGTCGGTCGACACCGTCATGAAGGGCGCCAAGGCCATGCAGGACTTCCAGCCCGACTGGATCATCGGCCTGGGCGGCGGCTCGCCGATCGATGCGGCCAAGGCCATGTGGCTCTTCTATGAGTATCCGGACTTCACCTTCGAGCAGGCCGTCGTGCCGTTCGGCTTCCCCGAGCTGCGTCAGAAGGCCCATTTCTGCGCCATCGCCTCCACCTCTGGCACGGCCACCGAGGTCACGGCGTTCTCCGTCATCACCGACTACGAGAAGGGCATCAAGTACCCGCTCGCCGATTTCAACATCACGCCCGACGTCGCCATCGTCGACCCCGAGCTCACCTACACCATGCCGCAGAAGCTCTGCGCGCACACCGGCATGGACGCGCTGACGCATGCCATCGAGGCCTACGTCTCCACCGCCTCCTCCATGTTCACCGACGCCAACGCGCTGCACGCCATCCGCGAGATCGTCGAGTGGCTGCCCAAGTCCTATCAGGGCGACCATGAGGCCCGCCAGCACATGCATGAGGCCCAGTGCATCGCCGGCATCGCCTTCTCGAGCGGCCTGCTCGGTATCGTGCACTCCATGGCGCACAAGACCGGTGCCGCCTTCACCGGCGACCACATCATCCATGGTTGCGCCAACGCCATGTACCTGGGCAAGGTCATCCAGTTCAACGCCAAGGACGCGCGCGCCAAGAGCCGTTACGCCTACATCGCCAAGGAGGTCCTGCACCTCGACGGCGAGACCGAGGACGAGCTCGTGGCCTCCCTCGTCCAGGAGATCCGCGACCTCAACGACAAGCTCAACATCCCGCAGGGCATCAAGAACTACGGCAAGGGCGGCGTGAAGGCCGACGAGTCCATCATCGACTACGCCGAGTTCGAGGAGAAGAAGCACGACGTCGCCGCCAACGCGCTGCTCGACGCCTGCACCGGCTCCAACCCGCGCCAGCCCACGCAGGAGGAGATGGAGAAGCTCCTCGAGTGCGTCTACAACGACGTGGACGTGGACTTCTAAGGAGCGATTCGCTCAGGGCGCAGCGGCTCAATTGCGCCGAGAAGCCAGGCCGGGGTCTTCGCGACCCCGGCCTTTTCATGTCGAGATTTCGTTTTCGGGGCGCTGCGGCGCGCTGTTCCAGATCACGCGCCGTGCGTACGCGGGAAGCGCATCCGCGCCTTATTCCCGATCGAGTTCCGCGATGAACTCCTCGAGCGTGTCCGCTCCGACGATGCGCGCCACCTTCCGGCTGTCGCAGAGCGATTTGACCATGCTGTTGTAGAGCTCGACGAACTCCTTGCGATCGCCCCGGTTGACGGAGATCATGAGCACGATATGGATGGGCGCCTTGTCCCATACGATGCCGCGCTCGCTCACGAGGATCGCCATCATGGTGCGCTTCGCATCCATCTCAAGCGCGTGCGGGATGGCGAAAAGCTCGAAGAAACACGTCGATGAGAGCTCCTCGCGCTGCAGCACGGATTCGGTGAACCCATCATCCACGACGCCGAATTCATGCAGTTTGCTGCCGAGGAACGTGATGGCGTCGTGCTTCGTGGCGACCGCGTCGGTTTTGAAGAAGAGCTCCTCGCTCAGGTGCGTGCGCACGAGCCTTCGCACGCGCGCGGCGCGTTTGCGCTTCAAGCAGGCGCTCACGGCGTCTTCGACGGCGATGAGGTCCGAGGTGGAAAAGAACGGCGAGACCTCCACGGTTTCGATAACGAGCCCGCGTGGCCGCTGCGTCGTGACCACAAGGTCGATGGGCAGGGCGGCGACCTCTTCGGTGGTGATGGGTAAGCCCAGGTCATAGAGCGTCACGGTCTCGGAGAACCGCCCATTGATGCCTTCGCGGACGCGCTCGGCGATGCCCTGGTAATCCTGGCATGCCAGCCCGATCCCCACCTGCTCCTCATCCATGGTGCTGTGCAGGATCATGCCCATGTGTATGCAGATGAACCCCACCTCGCCGTTCGAGATGGAGATGCCGAAGTGCCGCGCGATGCGGTCGGATACAAGCAATGCGATCTCGTATACGAACGGCATGTGGCGTTTGACGTTCTCGAGAACCTCCTCGCTTTGGATCTGCGCCTCGGTGCTGCGGCACAAGAGCGCATCGACGTGCATGGCGAAGTTGTAGACCGATTGCATGGAGGCGATGCGCAGGGAGAACGATTCCAGTACGTCACGCACGATGTCTTCGACCTCGCGAACGAAGTCGGGCATGCCCATGCGCGGATTGGCGCTCTCCGCGCCCCGTTTCACGAACTCGATTTGCCCGCGCAACAGGTGCGCGAGATAGGTCTGGTCGTCGAAGTTCGGCTCGATGCCCAGGTGCGTTGAGTAGCGGCGGCAGAGCTCGCCGGCGATGCGATATTCGATGCGAGCGTCATCCATGGCGCTCGACGCGTCCCGCTGATCCATCATGTGCGCATCGGTGCGCATGCGGTAGAGCGCGACGGCGATGCTTCCCATGAGGTTCTCTTCAAACCCGGGGCGGATGCGATAGTCGAATGACGCGATGGTGCTTGTTACGATCGAGCGCAGTACCTCGGGATCCATGCTATCGAAGATGGATGCCGCCGCGCTGCCGCCGGGCAGTGAGCCATCGGTTTCGCGCGCGACGAGGCTGCCGATGAGCTGGCGTTTACCGCCCTCGCTACCCTCGATCCATACCCAGCCGCCCTTGCGTGCCAGGGTGAGGCCGCAGGGTTTGAGCAGCGAGCCGAGCGTGCGCAGATGCCGCTCGAGGGTCGGCGTGCTCACATAGAGCGCTTCCGAGAGGTCGTCGACACGCTGTTTGCCTTCGAACAAGAGAATCTGCAGGGCGCTGTGCGCGATGGATGGGTCGGGCGATGCCTGATCGCCCGAGAAGAACGCGTCCAAGGCGTCGCGGTTGACGGCGTAGCCCCGGTTGGTACTGCGTACCACCGCATGGGAGCGGTTGATGCGAGCGATGTCGCCCTGAACGGTGCGGAGCGAGACGCCCAGCAGCAGCGCGAGCTCCCGTCCTGTGACGGGCGCCGTGGCATCGGCAAGTGCTGCCAAGATGCGTGCTTGGCGTTCGCTGAGCATGTCCACCCCCACAGGCTCGTCTGCTTCGTGACCTATTCCGTCTTTTGAAACAGGTGTCATTCAGTATTCATGTGCGCGCATGACCCCGCAAAGCAACTTTTGCGGGGTGCCCCGCACATGATGCTTGGCGTCGCTTGCGTGATGGACGGTACAGTCTGCGCAACGCGATGCTTCAGTGAAAAGGGGGTGTAAGCGCGATGGATAAGGAGCAAGTCCAGTTGACGTCGTTCCAAATCGTCGGCTATGCGGGCGATGCGTTCACGCATTTTTACGATGCGGTCGAGCGTGCGCGCAAGGGCTCGTTCGATGCGGCGGCACGCGAGCTCGACGAGGGTGAGGCATGTCTTCTGGAGGCGCACAACGCTCAGACCGGAATGCTTGCCGAGGAGGCGCGGGGAGTGGATCTTCCCTTCAGCCTCATGCTCGTCCATGGGCAGGACCATCTGATGACGACGATCATGTTCGGCCGCATGGCGAGGGAGCTCGTCGAGGTATACAAGGAGTTGAGGGCAAGATGAGCGATTTCATGTGGGGTAGCGCGACTGCCGCCTACCAGTGCGAGGGCGCGTGGAACGAGGACGGCAAGGGGCTTTCGAACTGGGACGTGTTCTGCCACAGCGAGAAGAACAACGTGAACCCCGTGACGGGCGATGTCTCGTGCGACCATTACCATCGCTTCGAGGAGGACCTCGATATGATGGCCGCGGGCAACCAGAATGCCTATCGGTTCTCGATCGCCTGGACGCGCATCATCCCCGATGGCGTGGGCGAGCCGAGCGCGGAGGGCATCGCCCACTACAACCGGGTGATCGATGCGTGCCTGGCGCGCGGCATCGAACCGCTCGTGACGCTCTACCACTACGACATGCCGAACGTCCTCTTCGAGCAGGGTGGCTGGGAGAACCGCGCGAACGTCGAGGCGTTCGTGGCGTACGCGAAGGTGTGCTTCGAGCACTTCGGCGACCGCGTGAAGTGGTGGGCGACCATCAACGAGCCCACATACGACACGCTTTGCTGCTACGCGAACGGTAACTACCCGCCCAACGTGCAGGATCTTTCGCGCAAGTGGCGCGCCATGTACCATCAGCTGCTCGCGAGCGCGCTTGCGGTCAAGGCGTATCGCGAAGGCGGCTATACGGGGAAGATCGGCTTGGTGAGCGATTCGTATTCCATCGAGACGCTCGTGGACGACGAGGCCTATCGCGAGGCCGCTCGTAAGGCCGACCTCTTCTACAACCGCAGCGTGAATGACGTGTGCGTGCTCGGCAAGGTGCCGGAGGAGTTCGTGGAGCTCCTGGGCGCCGAGGGCTATGACCTCTCGTACGCACTTCCCGGCGACGATGAGATCTTCCGCGCCGGCACGGTGGACTACCTGGGCGTGAACGCCTATTCACGCGAGCTCGTGAAGCCCTGCTCCGAGGGCGAGACGGTGTTCCATGCGAGCAACACCGGCAAGAAGGGCGACAAGGTCGTCACCCGCATCAAGGGCTGGTTCGAGCTCGATGAGGACCCGAGCGTCCCCAAGAACGATTGGGACATGGAGCTCTATCCCAAGTCGATCTACGATCTGCTGCTCGAGCTGCACCGCCTCTACCCGGACACCCCGTTCGTCATCACCGAGAACGGCATCGGTTACTACGACACCTGCGAGGACGGCAAGATCCATGACCCGTACCGCGTGGAATTCCTGTCCGGCTTCGTCGAGTGGATGCAGCGGGCCCAGCAAGAGGGGGTGGATGTGCGCGGGTACTTCGTGTGGTCGACCATGGATCTCTACAGCTGGATCAACGGCTACAAGAAGCGCTACGGCCTGGTGTACGTGGACTACGACGATGGGAATCGCCGTATTCCGAAGGATAGCTACTACTGGTATCGCGACATGATCGCGGAACAACGTTAAGAGAAGGAGGAATAGCTATGGAGAAGATCGCTGCGTTCATCGAGAAGCACATCGCACCTATCGCGAACGCGCTCGGCATGAACCGCTACGTTGTCGCCATCCAAAACGCCTTTCTCACCCTCGTCCCCTTCATGACGATCGGCAGCTTCGCGCTGATCATCACCTCTCCGCCGGTTGACTACACCACGATGGAGCCGGGCTTCGGCCAGGCGTTCTTCCAGGGCTGGGCTGCCCTCGCCGATGCGACCATGCTACCGCTCACCATCGTGAACGTCGCCACCATGGGCGTGCTCTCGCTCTGGGCGACGATCGGTCTCTCGTTCTTCCTGGCGCGTCACTATAAGATGACCTCGTTCCTCCCGGTGGCGCTCGGCGTGGCATCGTTCCTGGAGATGAGCGCCGTCGATGCGGAGGGCTCGCTCTCCACGGCGTATTTCGACGGAACCGGCCTCTTCGCTGCCATCTTCGTGTCGTTCGTGGCGGTGGAGTTCTACCGCTTCCTGTCTGAGCGCAAGATCGGCTACATCGACCTTTCCGGTCAGGGTATCCCGCCCGCGCTTTCCGACTCCATCGGCAACCTCGTTCCCGCGGCCATCGTGCTCGTGGTGTTCGGTGTACTCTCGGGCGTGGTGATCAACTTCACCGGCGCGCCCTTCCCGAACCTCATCACCCTCATCATGGCGCCGCTCGTGGGCGCGCTCGATTCCGGCCCCGGCGTGCTCATCCTTGCGCTCGTGGTCATGGTGCTGTGGTGGTTCGGCATCCACGATTCGGTGATCACTTCGCCGCTCTTCGCGTTCCTCACCCCGAGCCTCGCGGCGAACATGGCCGCCTATGCCGCCGGTGCCGCGGTGACCGAGCTGCCCAACATCCTCGTCGAGCCCTTCTGGTGGACCTTCATGATGATCGGCGGTTCGGGCGCGACCTTCGGCCTGGCCTTCTGCGCGCTCTTCAGCAAGTCCAAGCAGCTGCGCACCGTGGGCAAGCTCGGCATCGTGCCGGCGTTCTTCAACATCAACGAGCCCATCATCTTCGGCATGCCCATCATGTTCAACCCCACGCTCTTCATCCCGTTCGTGCTCTGCCCGGTGCTGAACGGCGTGGTGGCCTACGCAGCGATGGCCTTCGGTATCGTCGGCCGCTGCTTCGTGTACCCGAGCTGGAACATGTTCTGCCCGGTCGCGGCGATTCTGGCGACGATGGATTGGAAGGCTGTCGTGCTCTGCGTGGGGCTCATCGTCATCGATGTCTTGATCTACCTTCCGTTCTTCAAGGCGTATGAAAAGAAGAAGATCGCGGAGGAGCAGCTTGCCGACACCGCGACCGAGGTCCAGGAGGCATAACCCATGAATGTTATCCTTGCTTGCAACGCCGGTATGAGCACGGGAATCCTGTGCATCAAGATCGCCGAGGAGGCCAAGGCGCGCGGAGTCGACCTTACCTGCACGGCTGTTCCCAAGGCCGAGATTCGCGACAACATCGACGGCGCCGACGCCATCCTGTTGGGGCCGCAGATCCGCTTCGCCGAGGCCGAGGTCAAGGGCATGGCAGGTGACCGCCCGGTGCTCGTGATCTCCGCGCCCGACTTCGGGCTCATGAACGCCAAGGGGATCGTCGACCAGATTCTCCCCGCTGTGAAGTAGCAGCGGGGATACCGCGCAGACGCTCGTCTGGCGCGCGGTTGGTACTCAAAATAGCCCGGGAGGCCGATGCGTTTCGGTCTCCCGGGCTTTCGTGTTTGGGTGTTGGGCGGTGCTGGAGCGATTGCCCTATCTCTACCCGAGCACCTGGATGCCCTTGGGGTAGCTGTTGAGCACCTCGCAGCCGTTCTCGGTGACGATGACGAGGTCCTCGATGCGCACGCCCATGTCGCCCGGCAGGTAGATGCCCGGCTCGATGGAGAAGCACATGCCGGGCTGCACCGGCTCGTCATGCGTGGCCGAGACATCGCCCGGCTCGTGGTCCTGCAGGCCGATCTGGTGCCCGAGGCGGTGGTTGAACTGCGGGCCCCAGCCGGCGTCCTCGATGATGCGGCGCGCCGTGAGGTCGATCTCAGCGAACGTCACGCCGGGGCGCACGATGGCCTCGGCGGCCTCGTTCGCGCGCCGCACCGCGTCGTATACGGCGCGCTGGTGTTCGGTGGGCTCGGCGGTGAAGAACGTGCGGGTCATATCCGAGCAGTACCCGTCGCGCTTGCACCCCACGTCGAAGAGGACCATGTCGCCCGGGGCGAGCGGCGTCGCGTCGGGCTCGTGGTGCGGGTCGGCGGCGTGCGCGCCGAAGCTCACGATCGGCGAGAAGGAGTGGTCCTGCGCGCCGAGCCTGCGGTACGTGGCGAGCAGCCCCTCCGCGATGTCGAGCTCCGTCGCGCCGGGGCGCACCTGCTCGGCGAGCCAGGCCATGGCCTCGTCGTTCGTCCGCGACGCGATGCGCATGAGCTCCTGCTCGCGGGCGTCCTTGATGGCGCGCGCGTCGTCCACGGCGTCCGAGGCGAGCACGAAGTTCGCGGCAGCCCCGGCCTGCATGAGCGGGACGAGCCAGCGCGCGGCGAGCTCCTTGTCCACGCCGAGCGGGCGCGCCGCGTCGATGGCGTCGCAGAGCATGGGGATGGGGTCGTCGGTGTCCGAATGGCTCACCACGCGCGCGCCGGTGGCGGACGCGTCGGGGAAGAGGCGGTTCACGAAGAGCGTCGGCGTGCCGTCGAGCGGCAGGTAGAGGGCGAGGAGCCGCTCCAGGGGTTCGGTGTAGTAGCCGGTGAGCCACCAGATCGAGAGCGGGTCGACGATGAGCAGCTGCGTGAGGTCGCACCGCTTGAGGTTCGCGCGGACGCGCTCGATGCGTTCGATGTCCATACTGCCTCCTTGGGTTTTGGCGATGTCGCGGCTAAGTGTAGCATCGCGCGCCGGGGGCAGCTGGCAGGGAGCTCCGCGAGGCACCCCGCGCGAGCCCGTTTTCCGCCCGGTTGCCCCGATGCGCGACCCGAAACCCGCCCCGCCGAGCGCTTCGCCGCGCCGGTGGCGTGTTTCCGTTCGGGTGCGCGCGCCCGAGCCGCTCCGCCCCGCGCCCCGCCCGCGTATAATAATGCGAATTGACCGGGTGTCGCCTGCGCGCGCCCCGGACAGCACGATACGTAGATTGGAGCGCCCATGGCACTCACCGAAGACGATGTGCGCGGCATCGCGGACTACGCGCGCATCGCGCTCGAGGGCGACGAGCTCGCCGAGATGTGCGCGTACATGAACGACGCCGTCGAGATGCTCGAGCCCATCCTCGCGTACAACCTCCCGGACGTGGACCCCACGTTCCATCCCATCGGCGGCCTCTCGAACGTCATGCGTGATGACGCGCCGGACGCCGCGCGCGCGTTCACGATCGACGAGGCGCTCGGCAACGCGGCGAGCACGCGCGGCCGCAGCTTCCGTGTGCCGTCGATTCTAGGCGAGGAGGCGTAAGGCATGGCGACCCTTGATACCCTGACCGCCCGCCAGATCGCGGCGGGCGTGCGCGACGGCGCGTTCTCCGCGACCGAGGTCGCCGCGCCGCGCTCGACGCCATCCAGGCGCGCGACGAGGTGCAGGCGTTTCTG
>NZ_CAPF01000044.1:0-7351 GCF_000321165.1 Enorma timonensis | reverse complement strand
AGGCGGGAGTGGCGAGCACGGGGCTGCGCGCAGGCCGCGACGGGGCGGCTTCCCCGGTCGCGCGAGACGGGCGCGGGCGGCGCGCCCTCACCATCCTATCTGTCCTCATCGGCTGCGCGCTCGCCGCGGCGGTGCTTTTCGTGGGCGGCCGGGCCCTCGTCGCCGCCCTGCTCGACGACGGCGCGACCGGTGGCGGGGCGGCCGCGAGGGCATCGGCCGGGGAGGCGGCCGCTCCTGACGGTGTGGCTCGCTTCGATGCCGGCGAGGAGATCGCCGACGGCAGTAGCACGTACCTCATCATCTCCGACGGCGACGGCTACGCCTTCGCGCGCCGACAGGGCACCGAGGACGCCGCGGTGGCAGCGCTCTTCGAGATCCCCGGCACGCCCGTGGGGTTTGCCCTGCACGACGGCGTGCTCTACATCGTCTCCAACAGCGCCGACGGCTGCCTTGTGCAGAGCTACCTCTACGGCGACGGCTCGCTGCCCGGCGATTTCTATGAGGGTTCGGGGAATGTGGTCGACCTCGCGCTCGACGGCTCCGACCTCGTGCTCACGATGGCCGACGGCCGGGACTACACGCTCGCCCTCCCCGATGCCGGGGCGTAGGCTCGGCGGGCGTTAGAGGTAGCCGAGAAGTGAGACGTATTGCTGCGCGCTCTCGGGCACGCTGAGCGTGATGGTCTGGCCGTAGGCGTCGACGGTGATGTAGGACGGGTCGGCGTACGTGGTGACGGTGGCCTCCGCGCCCTGGTAGCTCGTCGTGAAGGAACCGGTGGCGGTCGCGTCGGCAGGCAGCGCTATGGCGCTCCACGACGAGATGTCGAGCTGGTCGATGGCGGCGTTCACCTGGTCTTCCGACATGCCGGTCGCTTCGGCGATGGCGCCCGTGCTCGAGCGGAGCGCATCCTCCATGCGCCCCTTCACGCCGGAGGCATCGAGCGCGGCGTTCGTGAGCCCGACGCCGATGGCGTCCTCGAGCGGCGTGCCCTCGAGCGCGAACGTCCAGGCGAGGGAGAAGATGCCGAGCACGATCGCAAGACCGCACGTGATGCCCGCCAGGGCGCGCGTGAATGCTTTCATCTCAGGGGCTCCTCTCGGGGCTCGGGGTCCGCGGGGATGATCTCCGTGCTCAGACAGTCCTCGCTGCGCTGCGGAACTGCGCGCGGAGATCATCCCCGCGGACCCCGAGCCATGTGATGGTTCCTGGTTACTCCATCGCGCCGGGCGATGCGTTCTCGGCGCTTCAAGAACAAAGGAAGAGGTGTGTGCGGGGGCGGGGGCATGTCCTCCGCGCGCAGTTCCGCAGCGCAGCGAGGACTGTTTGAGCACGGAGGACATGCCCCCGCCCCCGCCCAGGGCTAGTTCTTGAGCGAGTTGAGGGGGGCGGGGAAGCGGCCGCCGCGGTGGGCGAGGACGGTGCCGGCGTGCGCGTTCACGGGCATGATGGGGGCGCGCCCGAAGAGCCCGCCGTACTCGACCGCGTCGCCCACGCCCTTGCCGATGGCGGGGATGATGCGCACGGCGGTGGTCTTGTTGTTGATGACGCCGATGGCCATCTCGTCGGCGATGATGCCCGCGATGGTCTCGACGGGGGTGTCGCCGGGGATGGCGATCATGTCGAGGCCCACGGAGCACACGCAGGTCATGGCCTCGAGCTTCTCGAGCGAGAGGGCGCCGGCCTCCACCGCCTCGATCATGCCCGCGTCCTCGGAGACGGGGATGAACGCGCCGGAGAGCCCGCCCACGCTCGAGGTGGCCATGACGCCGCCCTTCTTCACCGCGTCGTTCAGGAGGGCGAGCGCGCAGGTGGTGCCCGGGCCGCCGCACGTGCCCACGCCGATGATCTCGAGGATGCGCGCCACGGAATCGCCCACGGCGGGGGTGGGGGCGAGCGAGAGGTCGACGATGCCCTTCTCCACGCCCAGGCGCCGCGCGGCCTCGCGGCTCATGAGCTCGCCGGCGCGCGTGATCTTGAAGGCGGTCTGCTTGATCTTCTCGGCCACCTCCATCATGCTCGCGGACTCGGGGAGCTCCTCGAGCGCCGCGGCCATGACGCCGGGGCCGGAGACGCCCACGTTGATGACGGCGTCCGCCTCGCCGCTGCCGTGCACGGCACCGGCCATGAACGGCGAGTCCTCGACCATGTTCGAGAAGACCACGAACTTCGAGGCGCCCACGGAGTCCGCGTCCGCGGTGAGCTCGGCGGCGTCGCGGATGACCTGCGCGGCCATGAGCACCGCGTCCATGTTGATGCCGGCGCGCAGGCTCGCCACGTTCAGGCTCGAGCACACGCGGCTCGTCTGGGCGAGTGCGGCGGGGATGCTGCGGATGAGGCGGGCGTCGGCGTTCCCGATGCCCTTCTGCACGAGCGCGGAGAACCCGCCCAGGTAGTCGATGCCGAGCGTCTCGGCCGCGCGGTCGAGTGCGTGGGCGAGGGGCGTCAGGTCCTCGTCCGGGCAGGCGGCGGCGATCTGCGCCACGGGCGTCACCGAGACGCGCTTGTTCACGATGGGGATGCCGTACTCGCGCTCGAGGCCCTCCGCGGTCTCCACGAGGTGCTCTGCGGTTCTGGTCACGTGGTCGTACACCTTGGTGCACATGCGCTCGAGGCTCTCGTCGGCGCAGCTCATGAGCGAGATGCCCATGGTGATGGTGCGGATGTCAAGGTGCTGCTCGAGCACCATGCCGCGGGTCTCGGCGATCTCTGCGGGCGTGATGGCCATACATGCTCCTATCTGCCGGGTTCCCATCATTCTACCGTGGCGGGCGGGGCGCCGCGCCGCCGGGGCGCGTTCTCCGCATGCCCTTAACATGGCGCCCCGGCACCCCAGCGCGCCGGGGTGCAGCGCGCGGTGACCTCGCCCGTGCGCCCGGTCTACTCGCCCAGCTCCTCCTGGCAGATGCGCGCGGCGGCCGCGGCGTCCTTGGCGTAGAAGTCCGCGCCGATCTGGCGGGCGTAGTCGGGCGTGAGCACGGCGCCGCCCACGATGACGCGCACGCTGGGCGCCTCGCGGTGCAAAAGCTCGATCGTCTCGGCCATGGCGGGCACGGTCGTGGTCATGAGCGCGGAAAGCCCGACGAGTTGCACCCCGTGTTCGCGCACGGCGGCGAGCACGGCCTCGGGCGCGACGTCGCGGCCGAGGTCGTGCACCGTGAAGCCGTAGTTCTCGAGGAGCATGCGCACGATGTTCTTGCCGATGTCGTGGATGTCGCCCTTCACCGTGGCGAGGCAGATGCCGCGCCCGCGCGCCTCGGCGCTCGCGGGCATGCGTTCGCGGATGACGTCGAAGCCGGCGCGCGCCGCCTCGGCGGCGGCCATGAGCTGCGGCAGGAAGAGCTTCCCGGCGTCGAAGAGCTCGCCCGCCTCGTCGAGGGCGGGGATGAAGTGCCGGGAGATGACCTCCATGGGCTCCAGCTGCTCGAGCGCCGCGCGCGTGGCGGCGGGCATGTCGCCCTTGCGCCCCGTGAGGATGAGGTGCTCGATCGTCCCGCGCTCGGCGTCCGTCTGCCGCGCGCCCTCGGCGGGGGCACCCGCGACGTGCGCGCCCGTCGCGGTATAGGGGTCGGGCGCGCCGGCATAGCGGTCGATGAACGCGGCAGAGCCCTCGTCCTCGGCGTTGAGCACCCTGAAGCTCCGCACCACGTCCATGATGCGCTCGGAGGCGGGGTTGATGATGGGCGCGTCGAGCCCGGCGCCTAAGGCGGCCGCGAGGAAGGTGGCGTTCAGGAGGCCGCGCGCGGGCAGGCCGAAGCTGATGTTCGACACCCCGAGCGCGCAGTGCACGCCCAGGCGCTCGCGGCACGCCGACACGGCGCGGAGGATGCCGAGCGCCTGCCGCTGGTTCGTGGAGGCGGTCATCACGAGGCAGTCGACGAGGATGCGGTGCGGGCCGATGCCGTAGCCCGCAGCCGCGCGCACGATGCGCTCGGCGATGGCGACGCGCTCTTCGGCGGTCTCGGGAATGCCGTGCTCGTCGAGGGTGAGCGCGACGATGTCGCAGCCGTAGCGCGCGGCGATGGGCAGCACGGCGTCCATGCTCTCCTGCGTGCCGTTCACCGAGTTGATGATCGGGATGCCCGCGTAGCGCCGCGCCGCCGCCTCGACGGCCTCGGCATCGCTCGAGTCGATCTGCAGGGGCAGCACGGTGGACGCCTGGAGCTCCTCGACCACGCGGAGCATGGTCGTGCGCTCGTCGATGCCGGGCAGGCCGACGTTCACGTCGAGGATGTCGGCACCCTGCTCCTGCTGCTGGATGCCGAGGCCGATGACGTGCGCGAGGTCGCCTTCGCGCAGCGCCTGCTGGAGGCGCTTCTTGCCCGTGGGGTTGATGCGCTCGCCCACGACCGCGATGGAGCGGCCGTCGAGCACGGCGGCTTGCTGGGCGCTCGCCGCGACGAAGGGGCGGGGGCAGCGGCGCGGCTCCAGCGCGCGCCCGCGCGCTTCCATCGCGCGCGCGAGCAGGCGGATGTAGTCGGGCGTCGTGCCGCAGCAGCCGCCGACGATGGCGACGCCGTCGGCGAGCATGCCGGAGACGGCTTCGGCGTAGGCCTCGGGCGCGATGTCGTAGACGGTGCGCCCCTCCTCGGAGCGGGGGAGGCCGGCGTTCGCCTGCACGATGACGGGCACGTCCGTCACGGCGAGCATGCGCTCGGCGAAGGGGCGGATCTGCGCCGGGCCGAGCGAGCAGTTGATGCCGAGGGCCTCGACGCCGAGCGCCTCGAGCGTGCGGGCGGCGATCTCGGGCGAGGTGCCGAGGAACGTGCGGCCGTCCGGCTCGAAGGTCATGGTGGCGAAGATGGGCAGGTCGCAGCTCTCCTGCGCGGCGATCACGGCGGCGCGGATCTCGGCGAGGTCGGTCATGGTCTCGATGATGATGAGGTCCGCCCCCGCCCGCGCGGCGGCGCGCGCCTCCTCGGCGAAGAGCTCGTAGGCCTCGTCGAAGGAGAGCGTGCCGAGCGGGCGCATGAGCGCGCCCGTGGGGCCGATGTCGCCGGCGACATAGCGGGCGCCGGCCGCCCGCGCTGCAGCGACGGCCGCGGTAAAGACTTCGTCGACCGTCGCGGCGTCGCCGAGCTTGAGGCGGTTCGCGCCGAAGGTGTTCGTCGTGATCACCTCGGCGCCCGCCTCGACGTAGGCGGCGTGGATGCGCGTGATGGCCTCGGGGTCCGAGAGGGTGATGAGCTCGGGGCGCGCCCCGGCGGCGAGGCCCGCCGCCTGGAGCATGGTGCCCATGCCGCCGTCGAAGAGCAGGCGACGGCGCCCTTCGAGCACCGCGCGCAGGTCGTCGTCGGCGATGCGCAGCGCATCGAGTGTACGTGGCTTGAACATGGCTCACCTTTCAGATGTAAAAATACCCCTGGGGTAATTTTACCTATAGCAGCGGGTGCCGCGGGCGCGGAAGGCACAGCCGTCGGCACGGGCGCAGCCCCGGCAGCTCCGCACGGCGTCGGCGGCGGGGACGGGGGCGTTGCCCAGGGCGTCCGCGCGGAAGAGCCCGAAGACGGCGGTAACGCTCTTGGCGGGGATCATGAGGTTCGAGGGCGTGAGCGTGATGCCGAGCGCGCGGCGGGCGTCGAGCGCGTCGAGCAGCGAGCCCTGCGCCTCGAGCGGCAAGTCGCCGTAGCCGCAGGAGAAGCGCCAGTTGCCCGTGAGGCCGCAGCGCGCCGCCTCCTGCTTCGCCGCGCGGTCGAGCGCCTCTGCCGCTTCCTCCACGAGCGCCGAGCAGGCGGCGTCGAAGAGCGCGGCATCGAGCGGCTGCAGGGTGCCGAGGAGCCTCAGGCGCCGCTCGCTCTCCATGCCGAGCGTTACCGCGAGCACGACGGCCGCCTCGGCGTCCTTGAGGTGCCGGTAGATGTCGCGCCCTGTGAGCTCGACCGTGGTCCCCGTGAGGCGTATGCAGGGGTTCCCCGCGGCATCCGCACCCGTCGCGTCGACGGCGAAGGCGGCGCGCACCCCGCGCGGCGCGGACACGCGCTCGGCATCCGCTGCGGCCGCATCGATGCGCGCGGCGAGCCCGTCCTCGATCTTCTGCCCGGTATGCCCCAGGTAGCGCAGCATCTCGGTGCGGGGGACATGGAGTGCGGCCGCGGGTGGGCTCCAGGGGCGCGGGGTGCCCAGGGGGAGCGCCCCGGTGCCGCCCGCGCGCGCGTCCGCCTGAAGGGCGCCCGGATCCGCGGAGCGCTCGCTCACGAGAGCGCCTCCATGGCGGCGCGGGCGACGGACGGGCGGTTCATGGTGTAGACGTGCAGGCCGTCGACGCCGTGGTCGCGCAGGTCGACGAGCTGGCGGCACGCGTAGTCGATGCCCGCCTTGACGAGGCTCTCGGGGTCGTCCTCGTACTTCGCGAGGAGCTTGATGACGGGCGAGGGGAGCGACGCGCCGCACATGAAGACCATGCGGCTGATCTGCGCGCGGCTCATGAACGGCATGATGCCGCAGGTGATGGGGATCGTGATGCCGGCCTGCTCGGCCAGGTCGAGGAAGCGGTAGCACACCTCGTTATCGAAGAAGAGCTGCGTCACGAAGAAGCTCGCCCCGGCGTCCTGCTTGAGCTTGAGGTGCCGCACGCTCGTGGCGAGGTCCTCGCACTCGATGTGGCCCTCGGGATAGGCCGCGCCGCCCACGCAGAAGCCGGCCTCCACGAGGGTGGGGATGATCTGCGCGGCATAGGC
Organism: Enorma timonensis; assembly: GCF_000321165.1. Taxonomy (NCBI): domain Bacteria; kingdom Bacillati; phylum Actinomycetota; class Coriobacteriia; order Coriobacteriales; family Coriobacteriaceae; genus Enorma; species Enorma timonensis. The sequence goes on along the minus strand of NZ_CAPF01000044.1, from coordinate 677 downwards.
GTAGTCGCTCGGCGCGCCGAAGGCGGGGCTCTCGGGCGTGGGGCGGTCGCCGCGCAGGGCGAGCACGTTGTGCACGCCGGCGGCGCGGTACTCCTCCACGCGCGCTGCGAGCTGCTCGCGCGTGAGCGACATGCAGGTGAGGTGCGCCACGGAGCTCACGCCGAACTCGTCCTCGATCATGTGCGCGATGGCGGCCGTCTGGCCGAAGTTGCCGCCGCCGCCCGCCGAGCACGTCACGCTGATGAAGTCGGGGCTGAGCGCGCTCAGGGCTCCCGCCGCCTCGCGGGCGCGGTCGAGCGTGAGCTCGCCCTTGGGCGGGAACATCTCGAACGAGACGGGCGTGCGCCCGGCTTCCTTCGCCTGCGCGAAGATGTCATCGATGCGCATGGGGTACCTCCTTGCCGCGGGGTGGGCATAACGCGAAAGCGTACCACACGCGCGGTTCCTGTGGCGGCGGAGCCGGCACGCGGGCGTCTCGCGATGCGCCATGCCTGCGTCGCGCCATGCCGCGCCCGCCGCCGTTTGCCGTCACAGGTCGAGCGCGCGGGCGACCTCCTCTGCGCAGGCGAGGGCGTCGGCGATGGCCGAGACCACGAGCGACGAGCCCGTCTTGCCGTCCCCGCAGGCGAAGACCGGCGGCTGCGGCGCGGCCTCGTCGCCCGCCGCGCCCGCAACCT
>NZ_CAPF01000045.1:0-5650 GCF_000321165.1 Enorma timonensis | reverse complement strand
GTGCCCCAGCAGCCCGCGCCGACCCCCGAGCAGAACCCGTGGAACGGCCAGGCGGGCGCCGGGTACACGCAGCCCGCGAGCTGGCAGATCCCGCAGCAGCAGGCGGCTCCCCAGCAGCCCCCGGCGTACGCGCAGCCCGATGGCACCGCCCCGGGTGCGCCCACGCAGCCGGCGCCCCAGCCGCCCGCGCCCCCGGCGAAGAAGTCGAACACCGGCATCATCGTCGGCGGCATCGTGGGCGTGCTGCTCGTGGCGGTCGCGCTCATCCTCGTGCTCGTCGTCATCCCCGGCCTGAGCGAGCCGAGCGCGAGCACGGGCGACGTGACCTACGACGAGCCCATGGACGACCCCTCAGACGAGCCTGAGCCGTCGTATTCGGGCGAGGAGGTGCCGGAGGACTCCGAGGAGCAGGCGACGCTCGCCGCCCAGGCGGAGCTCGACAAGCTGCAGAACGCCGACCCGGAGGCGCTCGCGCTCGTGGGCGCCATCGTGAACGAGGGCTTCGAGAACCAGACGGACGAGACGCTCGAGGCCTGCGGCGTCGACCCCGAGGAGTACGCGCGCATCATGCTCGACGGCTTCTCGTACACGATCGACGACGTCTACGTGTACGAGTCGATCGGCGAGGCGACGGTGTACGCCACGGTGACGTGCCGCGACGTGTTCGACCTCATCGACAACTACAACTACATGCTCGAGGCCTACATGAACTCCGATGACTACGCGCACACCACCTACGAGGAGGATTGCCAGCGCATGGGCATGATCTTCATCGAGGCGGCCGAGGCGGCGGAGATGAACGACGGCTACCAGATGACCATCGACCTCGTGTACGAGAACGGCAGCTGGGTCGTCGACGAGGACACGTGGGAGAGCGAGCTCGACTGGCTGTTCGACGTCGAGTAGCCGGCTCGTTGACGCAAACGACATAACCCGGCACTACATCTAGTTCTTGGGGAGATACGCGAAACGGCGTGCTGCGAAGGGGCGGCGCGCCGTTTCCGTTCGGGGCTTTCCTGCGGATTCGTTTCAGAGTAACACAACATGTTGTGGTACCGTTCACGGAATAGCTCAATATGTTGTCCGTTTTCGGTGGGTGAGTTGCTACAATCGAATCCGCTGCCACATCGCGCGAGGCGCTGTAGCGGCACTCGTTTGTCCGCACGCCCTGCGATACTCATCGCAGCGTCAACCATATCCCGAAAGCGAGGAACCCATGGCAACCACGGTCGAAGAGCTCATCTGCCGTCGCTTCACCTCTGCGCTCGACGCGCCCGAGAACGCCGGGAAAACGGTGTACGACCTCTTCGAATGGTCGAAGCGCGACGTGCACCTCACGGACTACAAGACGGGCAAGACCCTGTGCGAGATGCACGACCTCGAGTTCCCCGTGCAGTACTCGCAGAACGCCGTCGACATCATCGCGTCCAAGTACTTCCGCCGCGCCGGCGTGCCCGAGACGGGGCACGAGGTCTCGATGCGCCAGGTGGCGCACCGCATGGTGGACTTCTGGGTCGCCGCACTCATCGACGAGGGCATGGTCGAGGAGGGCGAGCAGGCGCAGATCCTCTACGACGAGCTCGTCTACCTCATCCTCGACCAGCGCTTCGCGCCCAACTCCCCGCAGTGGTTCAACACCGGCCTCAAGCGCAGCTACGGCATCGCGGGCGAGCCGCAGGAGATGTACTACGTCGACCCGGAGAGCGGCGAGGTCGTGGAGTCGATCGACCAGTACACGCGCACCCAGGCGAGCGCCTGCTTCATCGTGAGCGTCCAGGACAAGCTCCTGGGCGACCACTCCATCTCCGACGAGTACGTCACCGAGACGAAGCTCTTCAAGGGCGGCTCCGGCACCGGCTCGAACTTCAGCGCCTTGCGCGCCGAGGGCGAGAAGCTCTCCGGCGGCGGCGTGTCGAGCGGCGTCATGAGCTTCCTGCGCGGCCTCGACCGCAACGCGGACGCCATCAAGAGCGGCGGCACCACGCGCCGCGCCGCCAAGATGGTCTGCCTGGACATCGACCACCCGGACATCGAGAAGTTCATCACCTGGAAGTCGCGCGAGGAGGACAAGGCGCTCGCGCTCATGAAGATGGGCTACGACGGCGACATCAACGGCGAGGCGTACGCGACGGTCTCGGGGCAGAACTCGAATAACTCGCTGCGCATCGACAACGAGTTCATGGCGAAGGTCATGGCGCTGCCCGAGGATCCGGACGTCACCTACGAGCTCAAGGGCCGCGTCGACCCGAGCTTCAACCGCGAGGTCTCCGTCAAGCACATCTGGGATGTGTTCAACGAGAGCGCCTGGCGCTGCGCCGACCCGGCGCCGCAGTTCAGCGACACCTTCAACGAGTGGCACACCTGCCCCGGCGGCGAGGACGGCGTGGTAGGTGCCTCCTACAACCGCCTCAACTCCACGAACCCCTGCGGCGAGTACGCCTTCCTGGACGATTCGAGCTGCAACCTCGCGTCCATCAACGTGTTCCGCTACTACGACCCCGCGACCGACACCTTCGACGTCGAGGGCTTCGAGCACACCATCGACGTCGTGCAGCTCGCGCTCGAGGCGTCCATCGCCTGGGGGCAGTTCCCCACGAAGGACATCGCGCGCAAGACCTACCGCTTCCGCGCGACGGGGCTCGGCATCTCGAACCTCGCGAGCCTGCTCATGGCCAAGGGCATGCCGTACGACTCGCGCGAGGCCCGCGCGCTCGCGTCCGCCATCGTGGGCACGCTCACCGGCCGCAGCTACGCCGTCTCTGCCATGATGGCGCGCAAGGTGGGGCCCTTCGAGTGCTACGGCATCAACAAGCGCTACATGGAGCGCGTGATCCGCAACCACGCGCGCGTGGCGGGCGCGCGCAACGACGCCTTCGAGGACCTGACCATCGAGCCCCCGGTGGTCGACTTCGACCTGCTCGAGCAGGCGGGCGAGGGCGAGCTCGCGAGCGCGCTCATCGAGAGCTGGACGTTCGCCGAGGAGCTGGGCGAGCGCTACGGCTACCGCAACGCCCAGGTGAGCGTCATGGCGCCCACCGGCACCATCAGCTTCGCCATGGACTGCGCGGCGACCTCCATCGAGCCGTTCTTCAGCCACATGATCTACAAGAAGCTCTCGGGCGGCGGCTTCATGACCATCGCGAACCCGGTGATCGGCGACGCCCTGCGCCATCTGGGCTACACCGAGGACGAGGTGGCCGACATCCTGGCCTACGTGCAGGCCACGGACGAGAACGGCATGATCGTCGACGGCAAGATCGAGGGCGCCCCGCACCTCAAGCCCGAGCACCTGGCGATCTTCGACACCGCGAACGTGTGCGGCACCGGCGAGCGCTACATCGCCCCGCGCGGCCACGTGCTCATGGTGGCGGCCCTCACGCCGCTCGTCTCCGGCGCCATCTCCAAGACCGTGAACCTTCCGCACGAGGCGACCGTCCAGGACTTCAAGGACGTCATCACGCTCGCCTGGCAGACGGGCTGCAAGGGCATCACGCTCTACCGCGACGGCTCGAAGAACGCGCAGCCGCTCAACACCTCGCTCACCGAGGACACCGGCGAGAAGGACCTGGGCGACCTGTCCTACGCCGCGCTGCTCGAGTACGCCCGCGGCGCGCAGCAGCAGCTCGCCTCCGATACGCAGCCGGCGCGCCGCCGCCGCATCGTGGGCATCCGCAGCGGCCGCACCCACCTCGCGCAGATCGACGGCGTGAAGATCTACACCACGGTGAACCGCAACGAGGAAGGGAAGATCTCCGAGCTGTTCGTCACCACGGACCGCGAGGGCACGACCATCATGGGGCTCCTCAACTCGCTGTCCAAGACCATCTCCGTGATGCTGCAGTACGGCATCCCCGCCGAGAACATCTCCAAGATGCTGCGCGGCCAGATGTACGAGCCGTACGGCTTCGTGCAGAGCCACCCCAACATCAAGTACGTCACCTCCATCTCCGACCTCATCTCCAAGGTCATCGACATCGAGCTGGGCGACTACACGCGCGTGCAGGTGAAGCCCGAGGGCTGGGGGCAGATCGCCGGCGCCACGCCCGCGCCCGCGGCGGTTCCCGTGCGCATCGAGCCCGCCTTCGATGAGGAGCCCGTGGCGAGCGAGGAGGAGCTCACGCGCCTCGCGGCCGTGAAGGAGCAGGAGCTCGAGGAGGAGACCGGGTCGGTGGATACCGGCGACTTCTACACGGCCGCGTTCGTGAACGAGGCGGTGCACGACGCCGCCCTGCACGGCGAGCGCCTCTACGACGGCAGCACCTGCCCCAACTGCGGCAGTTCGCGCATGGTGCAGAACGGCACGTGCAAGGTCTGCATGGATTGCGGCACCACGACCGGGTGCAGCTGATCGGGCTGAGCGGAGCCGAACGCTCCGGGCGCCCGGGGTCGATTTCCTCGGGCGCCTAGAGCACGCCGGAGCAGGTGATGACGCAGAGCATCGCGGCGATGCCGAGGACGATGCTGATCGTCCCCGCAAGGCCGGCGAGCCCGTGGTCGCCGCCGCACCAGAGCGTGTAGAGCGGCGCGAGCGCGGACATGGGCGCCCAGATGACCGTGGCGATGACGCAGCGCGTGAGGTAGTCGTACGGCAGTAGGAAGAACGCGGCGAGCGAGAGCGCGAGGCTCACGGCCACGCGCAGGCCGAGCACGCCGACGAGCTTGTCGAGCTTGCCCTCCCCGACATGCGTGCTCGTCATGAGGCCGAGCATGAGCAGCGAGAGGAACGCGTTGGCGTTCGCGATGGGCTCCACGAACGAGATGACGGCGTCGGGCACGCGGATGCCCAGGAGCACGAACGCGATGAGCACGATGTAGCAGTCGAAGGGGATGGACGAGAAGAGCCGCTTCGCCATCGCGCGGCCGCGGTGCCCCTCGGCGTCGCCGCTCAGGAGCGCCTTCGTGAGGGCGAACGAGCCGCCGGTGACCACGATGGAGTTGCCCGCGTCGATGAGGCAGACCGTCACGACGCTCGATGCGGGGAAGATCGCCTGGATGAAGGGGAGGGCGAAGCAGCCGATGTTCATGCCGCCCGCCCCGAACAGGAAGAGCGGGCGGTCGCAGGCGTCCATGTGCCGCGTGACGAAGAAGGCGATCGCGTAGGGGATGGCCGAGCAGGCGAACCCCACGAGCACGATGCCGAGCATCGCGGGCGCCACCTCGGTCGTGCCGAACGCGTGGATGATGGTCGCGGGCAGCGTGAGCTTGAACACGATGGTCGAGATGAGCTTGTCGGCGCTCTTGCCGACGAGGTTGAAGCGCGCGGCGGCGATGCCGAGCAGGATGATCGTGACGAACGAGAGCACGCTCAAAAGCGCTGACTCCATAGGGGCCTCCGGGGGTTCGTGGGTTCCGATGCAACAGGATAGCGCTTTCCCGCGCCATCCGTCTTGTGGGGGGATGGATCGCTGTCGCCCCGGTGATTCGCGCCGATACCGTGGTCTTCGGTGCTCGGCGGGGCCGGCGCGCCGCGAGATGCTACGCTTGGGTGCGTGATCGATACGGCGCGTCGAGACGATGGGGGACGGCATGGCGCAGCATCTTCGAACCGAATCCGACCCGCGCGGGGCGGGCGCGCGCGCCGAGGGCGGCGTGCGGCCGCTCATCAACGCGGCGGAGGCCGCGCACCGTGCGGCGCGCTCCCATGCCGGCG
>NZ_CAPF01000046.1:0-63737 GCF_000321165.1 Enorma timonensis | reverse complement strand
CTACAGCCGCCGCCCGCGCCGCCGCGCGACGGAGGCTGCCGCCTCTGAGGCTGCGAGCGTCGCCGCTTCCGACGACGCCGCGTCCGCGGAGGCGCCCGCCGCCGCTGAGCCCGCGGCTGTCACAGCCGAGGAGCCCGTGCCCGCGGATGCTCCCGTCGCGGAAGGGGGTGAGCAGTAATGCCTGTCGGACCCGCACGCATGCCGCTGCTCGACCACCTCGGCGAGCTCCGCCGCCGCCTCACCATCATCATCGTGTCCATCATCATCGGCACGGCGGTCTTCTACTTCGCCACGCCGACAATCATCGACCTGCTCACCGATCCCATCGCGCCGTTCGTGAACGACCAGTTCTACATCATGAGCTCGCTCGGCGGCTTCTCGCTGCGTTTCTCCATCGCCATCAAGACGGCGGCGGTGGTCTGCGTGCCCATGATTCTCTGGCAGATCCTCGGCTTCTTCCTGCCGGCGCTCAAGCCCAACGAGCGCCGCTGGGTGGTGCCGACGCTCTTCCTGGCCACGGCGCTCTTCTTCATCGGCGCGGTGTTCTGCTACCTGTTCATCGTGCCGTCCGCGTTCGAGTGGCTCGTGGGCGAGACGAACAGCATCGCGACGGCCTTCGCCGACCTCGAGAACTACCTCAACACCGAGGTGCTGCTCATGATCGGCTTCGGTATCGCGTTCGAGCTGCCGCTCTTCGTGTTCTACCTGGCCGTGTTCCACATCGTGCCGTACGCGACCTTCCGCGGCGCGTGGCGCTACATCTACGTGGCCATGGCCGTGATCGCGGCGACGGTGACGCCGGACGCAAGCCCCGTGACGATGCTCTTCATGTACGCGGTGCTGCTCTCGCTCTACGAGGTGTCGCTGCTCGTGACGCGCTTCGTGATCATCGCGCGCGAGGGCAAGCAGGGCCTCAAGGGCAGCCGCGTGGGCTTCTTCGCCACCGACGAGGAGGCGTAAGGCCGGCGCATGCACGAGCTGGGAATCGTCTCGGGCATCCTCGAGACCGTCTCGCGGGCGGCGCGCGATGCCGGCGCGCTGCGCGTCGTCGCGGTGACGCTGCGCATCGGCGACATGCGCGAGGTCGTTCCCGAGACGCTCGACTTCGCGTGGGACGTGCTGAGCGAGGACGACGACCTCATGCGCGGAAGCGTCTTGCGCGTGGAGGCCGTGCGGCCGCGCAGCCGGTGCCTTTCGTGCGGCGAGGAGTTCGAGCACGACCGCTTCCACGTGCGGTGCCCCGCGTGCGGGAGCGCCGAGACCCACCTTCTGGCCGGCCGAGAGCTCGAGATCGTGTCCATGGAAGTCGACCTCCCCTGATGGGGTCGGCTGGAGTCGTTGAGTCATTGGGGACGGGTTCAAATGACTCAGTGAGTCAATGGGGTCGGGTTCGTTTGACTCACTGAGTCATTTGAACCCGTCCCCAATGACTCAACCGTCCCCAATGATTCCGGAGAGAGGGATGCAGCATGCCTGAGCGCACCATCAACCTTGAGCAGCCGATTCTCTCGCGCAACGAGCAACTCGCCGCCGAGCTCCGCGCGCGCTTCGCCCAGACCGGCACCTACGTGGTGAACGTGCTCTCGAGCCCCGGTTCGGGCAAGAGCTCGACCATCCTGGCCACGAACGAGCGGCTGCGTGACCGCTTCGGCCTGCGCTGCGCCGTCATCGAGGGCGACATCGCGAGCGACGTGGACGCGCAGCTCATGAAGGAGGCCGGGATGCCGGCCATCCAGATCAACACGGGCGGCCTCTGCCACCTCGAGGGAAACATGATCCGCCAGGCCGTCGACGCCCTCGACGAGGCGATCGGGCTCGATGCCATCGACGTCATCTTCATCGAGAACGTGGGCAACCTCGTGTGCCCGGTCGACTTCGATCTGGGCGAGAACCTCTGCGTCATGATCCTCTCGGTGCCGGAGGGCGACGACAAGCCCCTCAAGTACCCGGGAATCTTCCAGCATGCCGGCGCGCTCCTGCTCAACAAGATCGACGTCGCGCCCGCCTTCGACTTCGATCGCGCGGGCTACAACCGCGTGCTCGACGACCTCAACCCGCGCGCGCCGCGCTTCGAGGTGAGCGCCACGAAGGGCGAGGGCATGGACGCGTGGAGCGACTGGCTTGCCGGGCAGGTGCGCGCCGCGCGCGCCTAGGATTTCGCCGGCATCGGGGCCTGCCGCACGGTTCTCTCCACGGTTCGTGTCAGAAACCTGTCAGATTACCCCGCAGATAACGGGATATAGTAAGAAGCACGGACGCCGCGCCGGCCGCGGCGCGCCCCAAGCCCCGCGCTCCATGGGCGCCACGCAGGTGGGTTTTTCGTAAACCGCAGGCAACTCGTGTATAGTGTCCGGCTAGAACGGGCGGGCGCGCGGGCGCTCGCGGAAGGCAATAAGAGGTCGCACGTGAAACTCGTCATCGCAGAGAAGAACATCGCCGCCCAGAAGATCGCCCAGCTCCTGGCAGACGGCAAGCCCAAGACGGACAAGGTCTACAACACGCAGGTCTACCGCTTCACGGTATCCGGCGAGGACTGGGTCTCCATGGGTCTGGCGGGCCACATCCTCGCGCCGGATTTCCCCGACGAGATCCTCTTCGACAAGAAGCAGGGCTGGTACAGCGTGAGCGACGACGGCGAGGTGCTGCCGGCGGACGTGCCGGACGGCCTCGCGCGCCCGCCGTACGCCACGAAGCGCAAGCCCTTCCTCGCGAACGGCATCAACATCAAGGGCTGGAAGGTCGAGAGCCTGCCGTACCTCACCTGGGCGCCCATCGTGAAGAAGCCGGCGGAGAAGGAGATCATCCGCGTCCTCAAGAACCTCGCCAAGAAGGCCGACCACGTCATCATCGCGACGGACTTCGACCGCGAGGGCGAGCTCATCGGCTCGGACGCCCTCTCCTGTGTGCGCGAGGTGGCACCCGATGTGCCCACGAGCCGCGCGCGCTACTCCGCGCTCATCAAGGGCGAGGTCACGGCCGCCTTCGACAACCTCGTGGAGCTCGACCAGGACCTCGCCGACGCCGGCGAGAGCCGCCAGTACATCGACCTCATCTGGGGCGCGGTGCTCACGCGCTACCTCACCCTCGCGCGCTTCGGCGGCTTCGGCAACGTGCGCTCGGCCGGCCGCGTGCAGACGCCCACGCTCGCCCTCGTGGTGGAGCGCGAGCGCGAGCGCATGGCCTTCGTGCCCGAGGACTACTGGCAGATCCGCGGCATGGCGGAGGCCAAGGACGCCGAGTTCAAGATCGGCCACGCCACGGCGCGCTTCACCGACAAGACCGCGGCGGAGACGGCGTTCGCCCATGTGGAGCACGCCGCGACGGGCACCGTCACCAGCGTGGCGAAGCGCAGCCGCAAGCAGCAGCCGCCCACGCCGTTCAACACCACGAGCCTGCAGGCGGCGGCCGCGGCGGAGGGCATCAGCCCCGCGCGCACCATGCGCATCGCCGAGAGCCTCTACATGTCCGGCTTCATCTCCTACCCACGCGTCGACAACACGGTCTACCCGCGCACGCTCGACCTCGCGGGCATCGTGGACGGCCTCGCGTCGAACAGCCCGGCGCTCCGCCCGGTGTGCAAGAAGGTGCTCGCCGGCCCCATGAAGCCCACGCGCGGCAAGACCGAGACCACCGACCACCCGCCCATCCACCCCACCGGCCAGGGCGACCCCGAGACGCTCGACGGCGGCCAGAAGAAGCTCTACATGCTCATCGCGCGCCGCTTCCTGGCGACGCTCATGGGCCCCGCGACCATCGAGAACACGAAGCTCGCCATCGACGTGGCGGGCGAGCCGTTCACCGCGAGCGGCGACGTGCTCGTGGACGCGGGCTTCCGCGAGGCCTATCCGTACGGCCTGAAGCGCGACGAGCAGCTGCCGGCGCTCGCCGAGGGCGACACCGTGGACGTGCGCGACATCGCGCTCGAGGCGAAGCAGACCGAGCCGCCCGCGCGCTACAGCCAGGGCCGCCTCGTGCAGGAGATGGAGAAGCGCGGGCTCGGCACGAAGTCCACGCGCGCGAGCATCATCGAGCGCCTCTACACGGTGAAGTACCTGAAGAACGACCCCATCGAGCCGAGCCAGCTCGGCATGGCCATCATCGACGCGCTCCACGAGTTCGCGCCGCGCATCACCACGCCGGAGATGACGGCGGAGCTCGACGAGGACATGACGCACGTGGCCGAGGGCCAGGACACGCAGGACCACGTGGTCGAGCACTCGCGCGCGCTGCTCGCGGGGCTGCTCGACACGCTCATCGAGCACAAGGACGACCTCGGCGACGCCATCGCCGACGCCGTGACGGCCGATGCGCGCGTGGGCGCGTGCCCCAAGTGCGGCAAGGACCTGGTCATGAAGACGAGCGCCAAGACGCGCGGCAGCTTCATCGGCTGCATGGGCTGGCCGGACTGCGACGTGACGTATCCCGTGCCGAGCGGCGTGAAGGTGAGCCCGCTCGAGGGCGAGGCCGCCGTGTGCCCGGAGTGCGGGGCGCCGCGCATCAAGTGCCAGCCGTTCCGCCAGAAGGCGTACGAGATGTGCGTGAACCCCAAGTGCCCCACGAACTTCGAGCCCGACATCGTGGTGGGCGAGTGCCGCGCCTGCGCCGAGGCCGGCCGCCACGGCGAGCTCGTGGCGCATAAGAGCGAGAAGAGCGGCAAGCGCTTCATCCGGTGCACGAACTACGACGAGTGCGGCACGAGCTACCCGCTGCCGGCGCGCGGCAAGCTGAGCGCGACGGGCGAGGTGTGCGAGCACTGCGGCGCGCCCATCGTGGTGGTCGAGACCGCGCGCGGGCCGTGGCGCATCTGCGTGAACATGGACTGCCCCGGCAAGGAGAAGAAGGCCGCGGGCGGCGCGCGCGGGCGCGGGCGCGGCGGCGCGAAGAAGGCCTCGGGCGCGAAGAAGACGACGGCGAAGCGCTCGGCGAAGAAGTAGCGGCGAGCGGCACCATCTCGTTTCCCGCCCGCTCCGAGCAGCTTTTGTCCGCGCTTCGTCGTATCATAAGCGTGAACGCAACGCTCGGCGAGCGGAGGGAATGCGATGTTTTGTACGGCTTGCGGGCAGAAGCTGCCCGATGGCGCGAAGTTTTGCACGAAATGCGGCGCTCCGGTGGCGAAGATCGAGCCGCGCGTAGCGCCCGATGCGGCGCCTGCGCGGGATGCCGGTGCCCAGGAGGCGGCGCTCTCCCAGGAGACGGAGCCCGTTCAGAAGGTTGCGCCTGCCCAGGAAGCGGTGCCCGCACAGGCTGCCCCGGATGCTTCCCAGCAGGCGGCCGATGAGGCGAAGAAGGCGGCACAGCCGGAAGCTGCCGGGGAGGAGACCCCCGCTGCCGTTCCGGCAGATGCTCCCGTCGAGGCGATGGAGACCAGGGTCATGCCCGGCGCCGCCGATGCGACGACGGTCATGGCCCCCGACGCCGCGGAGGTGACGTCCGCGCCCGCCGAGGATGACGAGCCGGCGGTTGCCCCCTCAGATACCGATGCGACGACTGTCGTGGCGAGCGACACGGGCGAGACCAGGGTCATGCCCGAAGGCTCGGACGAAACGACCGTCATGCCCGGGAACGCCGAGACGACGGTGCTTCCCGCTGCCGACGCCGCCGTCACTGCGGAGGCCGAGCGCGCCGAGGCGGCAGCCGATGCGGCGGCGGCCGAGCAAGCGCTGTGGTCGGCCCCGGATGCGGCCGCCGATGCGGGCACGGGTGCCACGACGGTGCTCCAGCCCGGCCATATGGCCGATGCGCCTGTGGGCGAAGTTTCCGCCCAGGACGCGCAGCCCCCGCGCAAGAAGCGCCCGGTCGCCCTCATCGCGACGATCGTCCTCATCGTGGTCGCCGCGGCCGCGTTCTTCGCCATCTTCGTGCTGCCTCGCATGATGGGCAAGGACGTTCCCACGGCGAGCTACGGCCAGTCGGATCCGCTCCAGTGCTCGGTGGTGACGCGCGTGCGCCCGCGCGATGCCTCGGGCGAGGACCTCACGTCCTACGTCGTGCGCCTCATGCGCCGCGCCTCGGATGACGCGAGCAAGAACAGCACCGCGAGCGACGCCTTCAACGAGGTGGTCGCCGAGATCCGCGTGACGGGCAACAACGGCTTCACGATGGACAACTTCGGGGACATCCCCGACGGCGATTACATGCTGGTGATCGCGCCCGACGGTTCGGGCAGCGGCTCGAAGGGGTCGGGCTCGAACGGCGGCTCGAAGGGCAACGGCTCGGGCAGCGGTTCGTCCGATGCTTCCGATGAGCAGCGCATCCCCATCCACTACGAGGAGGACAACCCGAAGGCGGAAGAGGAGGTCGTGGTCGAGCCGCCCGCGCCCGAGACGGATAGCACGCAGGAGCCCGCCGAGGAGGACGGCCTCACCGACGAGCAGATTGCCGCGGCGCTCTACTACTACACCTGCCAGGACCTCATCGACGAGTACGGCGCGCCGGCGACGGCCGACCGCAACAGCGGCGGCGAGGTCGCGGCGTCGGGCTTGGCGCTCGCCGACCTCATCGATTTCGACGGCGACGGCACCGACGAGCTGCTCACCGTCGTGTGCACGAAGGATCCCGCGACGACCACCTCGTTCTATGGGGACGATACCTACCAGGTCGCGGTGTGGCGCTATGCGGACGGCGCGGTCGAGCAGGTCTACGAGGGCGATGCCTCGCATTCCAACGGCGGCTATTACTATGTGAACCTGTACGAGCGCGAGGCCGACGCCGCGGACGATCCGGCGCAGACGGTTATCGAGGTGTATAGCTACCCCGCGCCGACCGAGCCGGAGACCGAGGTCACGCGCTCGGAGTACTACGGGCTCGGCGATGACGGTTTCGAGGCGGTGGCCTCATGCCAAATTGAGAGCAGCTATGTCGACCACGACACCACGACGACGGTGACCATCGACGGCTCGGAGGCGAGCGAGGACGATTGGAAGGACTTCGTCTCCTCGCTCGAGCAGGTGGCGAACTACGAGTTCAATCTCCCCGCGAGCAATGTCGAGGCGCAGTCGGAGTCCGACGCCGACCCTGCGACCAAGATCGATACCGTGCTGCCCGATGCGCTTGGTGAGCGCACGCAGGACACCATCGACGCTCTCGAGGCGGCGGCCGGCTCCGAGGCGCTCGAAGCCTATGCGCCCGACGAGGACGACGCCGATGATGCAGACGACGCGTCCGAGGCCTCGTATGCCTACGAAAACGTCGAAGAGGCGGTGACGTTCACCACCTCGCAGGGCGACGGCATGGACTGGGAGGAGAACCAGACCTGGGTGTACCCGCGCATCACGCTTGAGGATGGATCGACGAACGACGTGCTCGATGCGCTCAACGAGCAGTTCCGCCGGAGCTTCGAGGACGATCTCGCCGCGACGCAGGCGTGGACGTTTGACTCGGGCGACGTGCAGACGTTTTTGCATAGCGACCGCGTGACGTACCTCGATGGGAAGTACGTGTGCATCCGCTCTGCGCGGAGCCTGTTCGCAGGCGGCGCGCATCCGGACACGACGGGCTGGGCAGCGTTCTACGATCTCTCGACGGGTGAAGAGGTCTCGATCGAGGAGGCGCTCGGCGTGCCGTGGAGTGACCTGCAGGCTGAGGCGGTCGACGCGATCAGCGCCTACATCGATGCGAACCCGGACACCTACGGAGCGAACGAGGATTCGATCGAGGGCATGGCGGCGGACGCGACGCGCTATTACGCCACGAAGGATGGCATCGTCATCATCGTCCAGCCCTACGAGATTGCGCCGTATTCGGAGGGTACGCAGTGCATCTATGTTCACGCGTTCAACGATCCGGCGCTGGTGGGAACAAGCGCATCGGACGCGTCGTGAGGTAGGTACGCCGCGCGTTCGCGGCAGGCTGGAACTGATGGATGCGGGCGCGCGGACGGCGGGCAAGATGGCCATCCGCGCGCCCACTAGCGCAAGGGGAGCATATGGCAGAGGGGGAGCGCGCGGGTCGCTTCATCACGGTCGAGGGCATCGACGGCTGCGGCAAGTCGACGCAGGCGCGCCTGTTGGCGGAGGCGCTTGGGCGCGCGGGCTATGACGTGCTCATGCTGCGCGAGCCGGGTGGCGTCGCCATCTCGGAGAAGATCCGCGCGCTTCTGCTCGACCCGGCGAACGCGGAGATGTCGGATACGTGCGAGCTCCTGCTCTACGAGGCCGCGCGCGCCCAGCTCGTCCACGAGGTCATCGCGCCCGCGCTCGCGGCGGGCCGCATGGTGGTGTGCGACCGCTTCTACGATTCCACGACCGCTTACCAGGGCTATGCCGGCGGGGTGCCGCTCGACGCCGTCGCGCAGGCGAACGCCCTCGCCGTGGGCGCGTGCGCGCCCGACCTCACGCTGGTCTTCGACATCGACCCCGCGGTGGCCGCCGAGCGCCGCGCCGCGCGCGACGAGGACCGCATGGAGGCGAAGGGCCTTGCCTACCAGCACCGCGTGGCAGAGGGCTTCCGCGCGATCGCCGCCGCCGACCCCGCTCGCGTGCACCTCATCGACGCCTCACGCGATGTCGACGCCATCCACGCGGACGTGCTGTGCGTCGTGACGGCTCATCTGGGGACGGCCTTGGAATAAGACACACTCTCGGGGATTGCCTCGAAATGGGTTGGTTGGGGACGTGTTCCAACCAACCCATTTTTTCAAAAAAGGGGTTGAAAGGAACCCATCCCCAACCAACCCATTTGGCTATTTCGACGGGCTTGCATGCGCCGTGAGGGGCGACACTGTCGAAATCGATAAAGGTCGCTTCGGACGTTTAGAAGCGAGCTCGTGCCATTCTTAGCGGGCAAGAACGCTGTCATGCTCAACGAGCGTGGGCGGAACCATGACCTTCAGCGGATAGGTCGCAAGCGTTGGGTCATTGAAGATACCCTGGAGTGCTCGCATGGCCGTTGCGCTGAGCGCTTTGAGGTTCGTGTCCACGGATGTGAGCTTTGGGTTCGCATACTGCGCCTGCTCGGAATTATCGTACCCGACGATGCTCACGTCGCGCGGCACCTCGAGTCCAGCCTCCTGAAACGCCTTGAGCGCTCCGAGCGCCAAGCGATCGCCACAGGCGAAGAGCGCGGTTGGGGGTGCGGGAAGCTCTGAGAGCGCGCGCTTCGTTTCCTCATATCCTGCCTCGAACGTCCAGGAACTACCTCCGAAAACCACTCCGTAACATGACAGCCCATGGACGGTCAGCTCATCGCAGAAGCCTTGGATGCGCTCGCGACAGTTAATCGAGGCGCGGTTGCCGGCAAGCAGCATGATATCGCGGTGCCCTTGATCGAGGAGGTACCGTGCGACGCATGCGCCGCCCTCAAGGTTGTCCGTGCAGATGGATATGATCTCGGGACGATGGTTATTCAACAGCACGGAGGGGATGCCGAGCTCAAGGGCGCGGGCCAGATGCTTGTCCGCGATGGTGCTCAAGAAGATGATTCCGTCAAAGCGCATCGTCGAGAGGTAGTCATCGAGTTCCTTCTGCTCGTCAAGCGCGGAGTAGATGAGTCGGATGTTGCGCTCGGAACATTCCTGTTCGGTGAGGTAGAGGAGGCTCGTGTAGGTCGGGAACATAATCTTGTCGGCGACCTTTTTGTTCTGGGGGATGAAGAACCCAACGGTCCGCATCTGATTGTCTGGTAAGCGCACGCCCATGGAGCTTGCGGGCGATTCTTGCGCGGTGCTGCCATTTGGCATCGCGACGATCGTACCCTTACCGGGTAACTTGGAGACCAGGTGATCATCAGAGAGCATCTGGAGGGCTCGGCGCACGGTTGTCCTGTCGACCCCGTACGCCTCACCTAGCTCGCGCTCGGAGGGGAGGAGCTGACCGGCGGAGAAGGCACCCTGCTCGATGTTCCGACGAATATCGTCGTAAAGTCGTTGGTAAAGAAATGCCTTCTTCTTCATTGCGAGCCGGTCCTTTCGTGCTACCCCCCCCCCTGCTCATAGAAGCCTAAGAAGGGGTATTGCGAGCAGCATGTCCTGACACTTGTATTGTACGGTAGCTACCAGCAAAAAGCACCAGTGGTGCGCCGCGTTTCCCGTTCTTTTCGCATGTACGCCTCAGCGCGTTTTGGAGCCGCCGTCGGCGCGTCGCTTCGAAGGGACATAACGGCGCGCCGACGCATAATCGCGGTTACAGGGCCAGCTCGTAGGCCTCGCGCATAAGCTCTTCGTTGAGAGGACGAGGATTGCAGGTGATGTGTCCGGTCGTGCGCTTGACGATATCGATGAGTTCGTCGAGCGGAACCTCGTGATTGAGGTAAGGGGTAAGGTGCGTGGGAGCGCTGATGGCCGCCTGCAGCTCGCGAATCTTTCCGATCAGGGCGTCGGTTGCCGCATCGGCGTCGAGACCCTGCGTATCTACGCCGAATGCTTCCGCCAGACGGGCATAGCGCTCCTTGGCGTGCGCGCGGTTGAGCTCGATGGAAGCGGGCAGGAAGATGGAGCAAGCGTCGCCGTGGGGGATCTTGAACGTACCACCGAGAGGCTGCGCCATGATGTGCGCGATGCCGATACCCGCGGTGATCGCGACGCCGCCGAAGTAGCTCGCGAGCATCATCGCCCCGCGCGCCTCCACATCGCTCGGCTCGTGCACGGCGCGCTCGAGGTTTTGAGAGATGAGCCGCACCGCTGCGAGGCCGTACATCTCGGTGATGGGCGTCGCGTTGAGCGAGACGTAGGACTCGATCGCATGGCTGAGCGCATCCATGCCGGTTGCTGCCGTGATGGGTGCGGGCAGGCTGAGCGTGAGCTCGGGATCGAGCACCACGATATCGGCGATCATCGTGGTGTGATAGAGGCTCTTCTTAAGACCGTTGTCGTTATTGAGCACCACGGCGGTCTTGGTGGCCTCGGCTCCCGTTCCCGACGTAGTGGGAATGGCGATGAACAGCGGGGGAGCGGTGAGAACCTCGCGCCCCTCCATCTGGTATTGCTCAATCATGCCGCCGTTCACAGCCAGCATGTTGATCGCTTTGGTCGCATCGATGATGCTGCCACCACCGAAAGCCACGGCGCAGTCGCAGCCTTCTTCAAGATAGAGATCGCGCCCCTGGTTGATGCAGCGGGCATCGGGTTCGCCCTGGATGTCGGCGTACACCACGTAGGGGATACCCGCTTCGTCAAGCAGGCTCGTGAATGCGATGAAATTAGGATTGCCGCGGTCGAAAGACGTGAGGAAGACCTTCTTCACCTTATGCCACAAGAGCATACCGGGGACCTCGCGAAGCTTGCCTGCTCCGAAAACGAGATGTCGGTTGAATACGATGTCGAACGGATTCATAACTACCTCCAAAAACCAACAGGTGGTATGTAATTAGCTGCGATAGTACGTGGATAAAGCACCGCTGTCAAATGGCAAAACACGGATAAACGGTAGATTATTCAAGGTAAACGGTAAAAACACCATTTAATTGAAAAAACCCAACAGGTGTGTTAAAACAGTCCACATGGACACCATAAAACACCAACGGTGCTAGGAGGAGTCATGATTGACGCCCAAACGAGTATCGAGGACGTGCTCCCGCTCGAACTCATCGATGTCTCTATGAAGGCAACGTCGCGCGAGGAAGTTCTCGAAGCGTTCGCGGGCATGTTCGAGCAGGCGGGTTGCCTCTCGGATCGCGCGCAGTTCCTCAAGGATGCTTGGTGGCGCGAAGGGGAGGGGCCGACGGGCATCGGAGGCGGCATCGCCATCCCCCATAGCAAAAGTGAAGGGGTCTCGAAGACCTCCCTCGCGGTTGCCCGCATCCCCGAGGCAGTGGAATGGCCCTCGCTCGATGACGGTCCCTGCCGCGCATTCGTGATGTTCGCCGTCCGTTCGGACGATCAGAACCAGGAAGTCCACCTGCTATCCAAGGTGGCGGTCGCGCTTTGTCATAAGGAGGTGGTCGAGACCCTGCTTACTTCGGATGATCCGAAGACGATTCGTTGTGCATTGAGTGGAGAGGAGAGCAACGAATGAAGGTCGTAGGGGTATGCGCCTGCACCGCAGGCATCGCGCACACGTATATGGCGCGCGAGCACATTCTGGAGGCTGCGAAGGAGCGCGGAGACTCGTGCTTCATCGAGACCCAGGGAACCATTGGCCCGGAATACGTCCTGACCGATGAGCAGATCGCCGATGCCGACGTCGTGCTGCTTGCTGTGGACGTCGCCATCTCCGGCGAAGAGCGTTTCGCCGGCAAGCCCACGGTTCGCGTGGGCACCGCCAAGGTCATCAAGGACTCCCGGGGCATCTTGGACAAGATCCAGGAGCTTCTGGACAAGAAGAACGCTCAGTAGATACATAGAGAAGAAGGTGCATGCAGGTGTTTGATAAGTTTAAGCCCAACAAGCTCATGGGCCACGTGCTTACCGCGATCGGGTACATGATTCCGCTCGTGGTCGCATCCGGTCTGTGCATGGCGCTCGGCCAGGTCATCGATGGCGATGTGCGCAATTCGACGACCGGCCTGGGATACTATCTCTACACCGCTGGTAACTACGGTATGTCCGCTATCGTCCCGGTCATCACAGCGGGCGTGGCATATTCCATCGCGAGCCGTCCCGGCATCGCTCCCGGCCTCATCGTCGGCTTTATCTGCACGCAGATCAAGGCCGGCTTCATCGGCGGCATCGTCGCCGGCTTCCTCATCGGCTTCATCATCACGTGCATCAAGGGTTATCTCAAGGTGCCGCGTGCCGTCCAGGGTCTCATGCCGGTCATGATCATCCCGGTCATCACCACCGCGGTTGCTTCCGTGCTCATGTTCACCGTTGTGGGCATCCCGTTCACCTGGCTGTCCGAGTTCCTCACCAATTGGGTTACGAGCCTTCAGAGCGGCTCCAAGTTCGTCTTCGGCGCCGTCCTGGGTGGTATGGCCTGCTTCGACTTCGGTGGCCCGGTGAACAAGACCGCCTCCACCTTCGTGAACGGCCTCATGATTGATGGCATCATCGGCCCGGAGTCCGTCAAGTTCGTGGGCTCCATGATTCCGCCGTTCGGCATCGCGATCTCCGCTCTGCTCACGCCTAAGAAGTACACCAAGGCCGAGAAGGAGACCCTGAAGGCGGCTGTGCCCATGGGCGTGTGCATGATCACCGAGGGCGTTATTCCCATTGCTGCGCGTGACCTCGTGCGCGTCGTGTTCGCTTGCGTGTGCGGTTCCGCCGTCGCTGGTGGCCTGTGCATGATTTGGGGTACGGGTGCTCCGGTTCCTCACGGCGGCCTGCTCACCGTGCCGCTGTTCACGAACCCCGGCATGTTCCTGGTTGCGCTTGCTATCGGCAGTGTGATCACCGGCGTGATCCTTTCGATCATCAAGAAGGTTCCCAAGGACGATGGCTCCAACCCCGACATGGTGAACCCGCTCGATATTGTTGCCGGTACCGAGAACCAGCCTAAGGCAACCTCGAGCATCAAGGACGGCGACCTCCAGCTCGAGAACTTCTAATCGCCCCTTTTCTTCAGCGCGGGGCGACGGATGTCCCCAAGTCGCCCCGCGCGTCCCGATGAGATAGACCCGGCCGACCTCTTCGTAGTGGGAGCAGGCCTGCCGGCTCTATGCCATCGTCCCAAACCCGTTCATGAGAGGAGTCCCCAGATGCTTATCGGAATGAAAGAGATGCTTACCGTCGCTAAGGAGAATCACTTTGCCGTCGGAGCGTTCAACGCTACGCAGAGCGAGCTGTTGCGCGCGGTGGTCGAGGAGGCTGAGGCCACGGACACCCCGGCGATCATCGAGGTGTCGTTCGGTGAGTTCAGCTTCGCGACCCCCGACTTCTACGCGTACGCACGCGAGCGCCTGGGGAACAGCCGCGTTCCCTTCGTGCTCCATCTCGATCACGGCCACTCGCTCGAGGAGTGCATGCAGGTCATGCGCGCCGGCTTCACGAGCGTGATGATCGACGGTTCCATGCTTTCCTATGACGAGAACGTCGAGCAGACCAAGCAGGTCGTAGAGCTTGCCCATATGGTGGGCGTGGACGTGGAGGCCGAGATCGGTACGATCGGCAAGATCGATAACTCCTCCGACGAGGGTGGTGCGACGGACATCACGTATACCGACCCGCAGGATGTCGTTGACTTCATCGGCAAGACCGGTGCGGACTCGCTTGCAGTGGCAATCGGCACCGCGCACGGTCTGTATCCCAAGGGCTTCGATCCGAAGCTGCGCCTGGACATTCTCGAGGAGATCGTAAAGGTCTCCCCGGTTCCGCTCGTGCTGCATGGCGGTAGCGGCAACCCGGATGACGAGGTGCGTCGTGCCTGCGAGATCGGCATCCAGAAGGTGAACATCTCGAGCGACTTCAAGCATGCCTTCTTCCAGGCTGTGGGCAAGATGATCGCGACGGGCGAGATCGTTCCCGCGAAGGTGCTCACGCCCGGTATCGAGGCCGCGCGCGAGGTGATCGCCCACAAGATGGACGTCTTCGGCAGCGTTGGCAAGGCCGCCTGCTACCGCTAATTGGGACATCGGGGTCGGGTTCATCTGTCTCGTGAAACTGGATGATGTTTGCGGGAGAGGTGTGCCCGGCCCCTAATCGACTCGTGAAGGGGGTCGCGCCATGGGTCCTTTGCTGCTCGACCATCAGCACGTGTGGAGGACGTACGTGAATGCCGGAAGGCTGCGCGGCGTGAGCGATCCGCATTACCCGGAGGAATGGATCGCCTCGGTGACGGAGGCGGTTCGGCCGGATACAGGGCAGCGCGAAGGGCTCAGTCGCGATGCATCGACGGGCGCCGTGTTGCGCGGGCTCATCGAGGCTGATCCGGTCGCCATGCTCGGCGCGCGCCGTGCTGCAGCGGGCGGTGGGCTGGGCGTGCTCGTGAAGCTCATCGATGCGGGCGAACGCCTTACCATTCAGGTGCACCCGGATGCCGCGCGTGCGCGCGAGCTCTTCGATTCCCCTTATGGGAAGACCGAGTGCTGGTACTTCCTTGATGACGGGGGCGAGCGCGATGGAGGCTCGGAGTCTCGTCCATGTGTGTACTACGGCTTCAAGGAGGGCGTGACGCGCGAGCGCTGGGAAGAACTATTCCGGCTACAAGACATCGACGGCATGCTCGACTGCATGCATCGCATCGAGGTGGAGCCGGGCATGGTGGTGTATGTGCAAGGCGGCAGTCCGCATGCCATCGGTGCAGGGTGCTATCTCATCGAGGTGCAGGAGCCCACGGACCTCACCATCCGTGTTGAGCGCACCACGCCTTCCGGCTTTGCAGTTGCAGATGAACTTTGCCATCTAGGGCTTGGCTTCGAGCGCATGTTCGAATGCTTCGACTTCACAACCACGACGGCAGATGAGGCGCGCAAGCTTTGCGTTGTTCCGTCGCGCGAGGTGAGTTCTGATGAGGTGGGCGCGCGTACGGAGCTCGTTGGAGCAGGCCGCACGGCATGCTTCGCGATGGAACGGCTTTCGTTTGCGTCGTCAGGTACCATGGTGTTGCCGGATGAGGATGATTTCCGCATCCTATACATCGTGCAGGGGAGCGGATACGTCGCAGCCGGTGATGGCACCGAGCGCGTTGAGGTCACAGCTGGCGACCAGCTGTTTGTTCCTGCGGCGGCGCGGGGTTGTGCCGTAACGATGAGTGCGGGCGCCGAGGTACTTGAGCTTCGCGGTCCCGCGCTGTGATGCCTGCACTGGGTCTGATTCCAAACAAGACTCGAGGTCGCCGGCTCCAAGCCGCGCGATACCATGCGATTTGAGAGGTGGATGGCATGACGGAGGAACTAAGGAGCCAACGGTACCGCGTGCTCTCTCCTGAGCTCGACCCGCTTAGGCTCGGATCGGGCTGGACGGTTGATGATTTGTCGAAGCCTCAGGTAATCATCGAGAGCACATTCGGCGACTCGCATCCCGGCTCGGTTGGCTTGCTCGATGTGGTCGAGGAAGTTCGTGCCGGCGTCTCGGAAGCGGGCGGCCATGGCGCGCGCTACTTCACCACCGACATCTGCGATGGCGAGGCGCAAGGCCACGATGGCATCAACTACTCGCTGCCTTCGCGTGATGCGATCGCCAACATGATCGAAATCCATGCGAGCGCGACGCCATTCGACGCCGGCGTGTTCGTCGCAAGCTGCGACAAGGGTATGCCCGCGCACCTCATGGCGGTGGGCAGGCTGAACATTCCCTCCGTGGTGGTGCCCGGGGGTGTGATGGATGCGGGGCCGAATCTACTCACGCTTGAGCAGCTCGGCATGTATGCGGCGCGGTATGAGCGCGGTGAAATCGGTCTCGAGGAGTTCGAGTTCGCCAAGCACAACGCTTGTCCCAGCTGCGGGGCGTGCTCGTTCATGGGCACGGCGACCACGATGCAGGTTACCGCGGAGGCTCTCGGCCTCGCGCTGCCGGGTACGGCGCTTCTGCCCGCAACGAGCGCAGAGCTCAAAGAGCAGGCGCGCGCCGCCGGCCGCCGCGCGGTCGAGCTTGCCCGGGCGGGCCTGTGCCCGCGGGACATCGTCACGCGCGAGAGCTTTGAGAACCTCATTCTCGTTCATGCTGCCATCTCCGGCTCCACCAACTCCCTGCTGCATATCCCGGCTATCGCGCGCGAGTTCGGAATCGAGATCACGGCCGACGACTTTGATCGCCTGCATCGTGGTGCCGTTTACCTGCTGAACATCCGTCCTGCGGGGAAATGGCCGGCGCAGTTCTTCCACTATGCGGGTGGCGTGCCGCGCATCATGGAAGAGATTCGCGATCGCTTGCACTTGGATGTCATGACCGTGACGGGCAAGACGCTCGGCGAGAACCTCGACGAGCTGCGCGCGAACGGCTACTACGAGCGCTGCGAGCGGCAGCTCGAGCCCTGGGGGCTCACGCGCGAGGACATCATTCGCCCTGCCGACGATCCCATCGGCCGGGATGGCTCAATCGCCATCCTGCACGGCAATCTTGCGCCGGACGGTGCCGTGGTCAAGCATACGGTGGTCCCCCGCGAGATGTTCCACGCGGTGCTCAGGGCGCGCCCGTTCGACTGCGAGGAGGAAGCACTCGACGCCGTGCTCCATCACAGGGTCGAGCCGGGGGATGCCGTTATCATCCGCTACGAGGGGCCGAAGGGCTCGGGCATGCCCGAGATGTTCTACACCACGGAGGCGATCTCCTCCGATGCGGAACTCGGCGCTTCGATAGCGCTTATCACGGATGGCCGCTTCTCAGGCGCTTCGAAGGGGCCTGCTATCGGGCATGTATCTCCCGAGGCCGCGGCGGACGGTCCCATCGCTCTCGTGGAGGAAGGCGATCTTATCGAGATCGACATCCCCGGTCGTCGCTTGGCAATCGTGGGAATTGCTGGCGAGCGGTTGCCGGAAGACGAGGTTGCGCGCGTGCTCGAGAGCCGGCGTGCGGCATGGCAGCCGCGACCGCCGAAGTACCAGCGGGGCGTGCTCAAGTTCTACACGGAGCACGCGGTCTCCGCTATCGATGGTGGGTACATGGCATAGCAGCTCTCAACCTGAGACGTTTCAAAATAGGGGAGGGCAGCCTGTTCTGCACGCCATCTCCCTCCGCTTGCGGTCGCGTCGGCATCTCCGGCGCGGCCGCTTTTGGATGGGTTGGTTGGGGACGTGTTCCAACCAACCCATTTTTTCAAAAAGGGGTTGAAAGGAACACGTCCCCAACCAACCCATTTGGCGATTTCCCCGTTTTTGGTCGGGGCGCGCACGGGGGCGCATCCCGCATACCGCCGCGCGGTAAGATAAGGCGTACTGTTCGATGAGAAGAGGGGTGCGCATGCCGCCGGCCGCAGACAACCAGGGACGCTCGCTGCTCGAGCAGCTCGACACGCAGCCGCGCGTCCGCGCGTACCTGCAGCGCGCCGTCGAGTCGCACCGCACCTCGCACGCCTACCTCTTCCTCGGCGCGCCCGGCTCGGGCAAGCTCGATGCCGCCTGGGCGCTCGCGCAGTCGCTCATCTGCGAGAACGGCGGCTGCGGGGCCTGCGAGGCCTGCGTGCGCGTCGCCCGCCGCACGCATCCGGACGTCCGCCTCCTTACGCCCGAGAGCGCCACGGGCTACCTCATCGCCCAGATCCGCGACCTCATCGAGGAGGTCTCGCTCGCCCCCGTCCGCGCGAGCCGCAAGGTCTACATCCTGGACCGCGCGGACCAGCTGCGCGCGAACACGGCGAACGCCCTGCTCAAGACCCTCGAGGAGCCGCCCGCGAACGTCACGTTCATCCTGCTGGGCACCTCGGCCGACACCATCCTCCCCACGATCGTCTCGCGCTGCCAGTGCGTGCCGTTCCGTCTCATCTCGCCCGAGGCGGCGTCCCAGGCGGTCATGCGCGCGACCGGCCTGCCGCTCGAGCGCTGCCGCATGGCCGTCGCCGTGGCGGGCAGCCCCGGACGCGCGACGGAGTTCCTGAAGAGCGTGAGCCGCCCGGAGGCGCGCCGCGCGATGCTCCACGCCCTCGACGCGCTCGCCCATGCCGACGAGGCGGACGTGCTCAGCGAGGCGAAGGCGGTCACGCTCGCCGTGAAGGCGCCGCTCGCCGAGGTGAAGTCCACCCAGGAAGCCATCCTCAAGCGCGACGAGGAGTTCCTCTCGCGCGGCGCCCTGAAGCAGATCGAGGACCGCAACAAGCGCGAACTCACCGCGCGCGAGCGTTCGGGTATCATGGAGGTGCTCGCGTGCGCCCGCTCGCTCGTGCGCGACGCCCTCGTGCAGCTCGAGGGCATCCCCGGCGAACCCGTCAACGCCGACGTCGAGGACATCGTCGCCCGCCTTGCCACCGAGCTGGCATCGCCCGTCCGCGCCCTGCATGCGCTCGAGGCGGTCACCGCCGCCGAGCGCGCCATCCAGCGCAACGTCACCCCGCAGCTGGCCTTCGAGGTCATGCTCTTCGATATCAGGAAGGCTCTCACATGCCCGTCGTAGTACCCGTCAAATTCCCGTACGCCTCGTGCGACCTGTGGTTCGACCCGCAGGGGCTCGATATTGTCGAGGCGGATTACGCCATCTGCTCCACGGAGCGCGGCACCGAGATCGGTCTCGTCACGGCCGACCCCTTCGAGGTCGAGAAGAAGGAGCTCCGCGCGCCGCTCAAACCTGTCGTGCGTATCGCGACCGACGAGGACCTCGACCGCGCCGACGAGCTCGCCCGCAAGGGCGAGGACGCCATGCACGTCTTCCGCGAGCTCGTGCGCCAAGAAGGCCTCGAGATGAAGCCCGTGGGGGTCGAGTACCTGTTCGGTGGCGAGAAGGCCGTGTTCTACTTCGCCGCGGAGGATCGCGTCGACTTCCGCCAGCTCGTCAAGGACCTCTCCTCGCGCCTGCACACGCGCGTCGACATGCGCCAGATCGGCGTGCGCGACGAGACGCGCCTCATGGGCGGCATCGCCCATTGCGGTCAGGAGCTGTGCTGCACGCGGTTCGGCGGGCAGTTCGAGCCGGTGAGCATCCGCATGGCGAAGGAGCAGGACCTGCCGCTCAACTCGGCCAAGATCTCCGGCATGTGCGGCCGCCTCATGTGCTGCCTGCGCTACGAGTTCGAGGCCTACAAGGACTTCAAGAGCCGCGCGCCCAAGAAGAAGGCCGTGATCGACACGCCGCTCGGCAAGGCGCGCATCCAGGAGTATGACACCCCGCGCGAGCAGCTCGTGCTGCGCCTCGAGAGCGGCAAGGTGTTCCGCGTCAACCTGTCCGACATGACGTGCTCCGACGCCGCCTGCCAGCGCGCCGAGGAGCAGGGCTGCGCTTGCCGCCCGGACTGCGTGACGCGCGACGTGCTCGAGCGCCTCGAGAGCCCGGACATCGCGCTCGCCCTCATGGAGCTCGACCGCGAGAACGGCGTCGACGTGGGCGACGGCCTCTCGAGCGACGACCGCATCTCCATCGATCCGCCGCGCCGTCGCCGCTCGCGCGACCGCGGCAACGCCCCCTCCGAGGGCGCCTCGCGCGGCCGCGCGAAGGGGCAGCGGGGCGGCAAGGCGGCGCCCGCCGAGGGCTCGGATGGTGGCTCTTCCTCTTCGCGCCGTCGGCGCAAGCGCTCGAACGGCTCGGATGAGGCGCGCCGCGATGGCGCGGCGTCCGCGCAGGCACGCGGCCGCGAGCAGGCCGCCGAGGCGACCCCGACCCGTCGCCGTCGCCGGCACCTCTCGAGCGAGGAGCGCGACCGCGCCTTCCTGGACGCGGCTGCCCGCGACGAGGCGAGCCGCAAGGCGGGGGATGCCGGGACCGGCTCCGGGAAATCCGCGTCGAAGCCCGCGGGGCGCGCGCATCGGCGCCATTCCGCCCAGCCCGCAGCCCAGAAGCCCGAGACGCCGTCGGTCGCGAGCCAGGTGGCCGAGGGCGACGTGAAGGTGGTGCGTCGTCGTCCCGGCGACGGGGGCGGTGCGCGCGCGGCCTCGGCCGGCAACGGCGCGGGCAATACGGGCGCTGCCGGGGGCGAGGAGGCTCCCGCGAAGAAGCGCCGCCGCCGTTCCCGCCGGCGCAAGCCGGGTGATGGCGGCGCCTCCGGTCCCGCAGGCGATGCTCAGGCATCTGCCGAGTAGAACGCTCGTCAGGTTCAGGCGAAAAGACGCACATGAAGCGTGAACGCAGCATCCCCATCGCATCTGAGGGGGATGCTGCGGCGGTTTTCGGCGGCGATTCGCTTATGGGCAGGTTGCGCGATGCCGCCCTTGAGGTGCTCTCGCCCACGCGCTGCGCGGGCTGCGAGCGCCCGGGCGCGCTCATCTGCGAAGCATGCCTTTCCCGTATCGAGGTCATCGATCCGGCGCACGCTTGCACGCGCTGCGGTGCGCCGTTCGGCGACATGCTCTGCACGGAGTGCGGGGTGGCGAGCGAGGAGGCGAGTGAGGGTGAGAGCGCGGCCGCGGCCGCTCCCGAGGCACCGGAGGCGCGCGCCGTCGACCGGTGCCTGGCCGCGACGGTGTTCGCCGATCCCGTCCCGCGCATCATCCGTACGTACAAGGACGCGGGGGAGCGGCGCCTGGGCGCGCTCATCGCCGAGCTCATGTTCGACGCCGCGGAGCATGCGGAGCAGGTGGTGCCCGAGCGCTACGGCGGGCTGCTGAGAGATGCCGACGCGGTCGCATTCGTCCCGGTGACGGCAGCCGCCTTCGCGCGCCGCGGATTCGACCACATGGAGCTCATCGCGCGGAGCTTCAGCGGGCTCTCCGGGCTGCCGCTCGTCGACGCGCTCGCCAAGCACGGATCGGCCGACCAGCGCGCGCTCGGCCGGGCGGGGCGCATGGAGCGCTCGCGCGATGCATACGAGGTGGTCGCGCCGGTGGGCGGTCTGCGCCTGCTGCTGCTCGACGACGTGATCACGACGGGCGCCACCATGCGCGCTGCCGCCACCGCCCTGCGCGCCGCCGGTGCCGCGCACGTCGACGCCCTCGCCTTCGCCCGTGTGTGGTAGTCAAAAAGGGACGGGTTCAAAACGTTACTTTTCTCACGTTTTGGGACAGGCTCTGGCTTTGCGCGTACGGCGTGAGTCAATCGAACCCGTCCCCAATGACTCAGTGAGTCAATTGAACCCGTCCCCAATGACTCCCCAATGACTCGCGAAAGGGCAGCGCCCGCGCAGCTCATGCGTGTTGTATACTAGTCGCGTCCCCTCAGGCTGTGGTTGCCGATGCGCTCGCGCATCCTAGTCCAAGACAGACGCGGTCGAAAGGACCCACGTAAGTGCATGCGTGCGCGCATGCGCGATCATGGCGCGTCCTAGAGGTAAGACGCACCGTCCGTTGCCAGGGGTAATTCCGCCCCGCGGGCGAGCGGGCAAGTCGTGACGCCGCCGCGGCGGCCGAGCAAACGCCCCAGTGCGCAGGTGTGGGGGAAAAGACCAGGTCAGCTGGGGGACATCGACAATTTACCGCCCACGCACGGTGGGGCGGAGCAGGGAAGGCGCCCGCGCGGCGCCGTGGAGCGAGGTAGGGTCTGTCCATGTCGCACGGGTTGAGAAGTTGGTTGCAGCGGGGGGCGCTCGTCGCCGCGGTCGTGGCGCTCGCATGGGCGCTCAGCGGATGCTCGTTCACCACGCCGCCCCTTTCCGAGGCCGAGGACGAGCCCGTCGACCAGGTCGTGGACGACTCCCAGCTCGTACAGGCCGGCACCCTCACCGTCGCCCTCGACACCACCGACGCCCCGCAGGTGATGATCACCTCCGACGGCACGTACGAGGGCTATGCGGTCGACGTCGCGCTCGCGCTCGCCGATTCGATGGGCCTCAAGGTGGCCTTCGTGAGCTCCGTGTCGCCCCAGGATGCCATCGAAGCGGGCGAGGCGGACATCTATCTGGGAGCGACGACGCGCAACCAGTCCGATGACATCAGGGTTCAGGGCGAGTACCTGCAGAACGCGACGGCAGTCTTCGGGGCCTCGGATTCCGCGCCGGCCACCGTCACCGCCGAGGACCTCTCGCGGGCGGCCGTGGGCGTGCAGGACGGCTCCGCGTCCCAGGAGGCGCTCACCCGCATGGGCATTACTACCGAGAACGTCTACGACAACGTGAACGAGTGCTTCGACGCGCTCGCGGCCGGCGAGGTCGACTACGTGGCGTGCGACGCGACCGCTGGGGCCTACCTGGCGCGTACCTATGAGGGCGTGTTCTTCGCCGGCACGATCGGCCCGTCGACCTCCTACGGGATCGCGTACGCGTCGTCCGCGACCGACCTCGCCGACGCCGTGGGCGCGGCGCTCGACGAGATCTCAGCCGACGGCACCCTCGATGCGATCCACGTGCTGTGGTACGGGTCGCTGCCGCTCAACCTCTCGAGCGCGGTGCTCTCCGGCGTCACGATCACCGAGGAGCCGGAGGCCGCAGACGATGACGCGTCGGCCGCCGAGGATTCCGACGACCACAGCGACATCAACGACTTCTAGGAGCCAGCGCGACAGGCGCCGGCAAGTGCCCCGCAACAGCGAAAAACACGCAAGACAAGGCCATCTACCTGCGAAATGATGGTCTTGTACCCCCTTGCTCGGATTGGCGTTCAGAATCGGTGGAATTCGGTCGGCGGCGCGCATCGTCCGACGAGCGGCGCATCGCGGCCCGACCGTCGCCCCGCGTCATGCGCCTCCGCTGTTTGGGTACAAAAACGGTACGTACTGTCCCCGGATAGATAGGAGTGCTCATGGATATCAAGGTTTCCGGACGTAAGACCACGGTAACCGATGCCCTGCGCTCGCATGTTGAAGAGAAGGTCGGAGAGGCGCTCAAGGTATTCGATATCGAGCCCATGACCTGCGATGTCGTGCTCCGCTACGAGAAGAACCCCTCCATCGCCGAACCGGCGATCGTGGAGGTCACCGTCCGTGCCCGCGGCTCGGTGATCCGCGTGGCCGAGCACGGCGCCGATATGTACGCCGCCATCGATACCGCCGCCGACAAGGTCACCCGCCAGCTCCGCAAGTTCAAGACGAAGGTCGTCGACAATCGCCAGCAGGGGCCGTCGGCAGCCGAGGTCGCGCCCGTCGAGCGCGTCGAGGACCTGGCCGACCTCCTGCTCCCGGAGGAAGAGGACAACCTGCTCGTGCGCGAGAAGGTCATCGACATCACCCCGATGACCGAGGAGCAGGCGCTCGTGCAGACCGATCTGCTCGGCCACGACTTTTACGTGTTCGAGAACGCCACGACCGGCCTCATCAATGTGGTGTATCACCGTAAGAATGGTGGATATGGCATCATCAAGCCCAAAATCGAGGTTCCCGGCGAGTAAAATACGTCTACTGCGTGCATGTAGGCGAGCGGCCATCCATGCGGATGGCCGCTTTTTTGAGAAAGGCTGAGCAGATGACCATCGCTCAATCCGAAGGGTACGCGCACCGCTGCCGCATCGCGGTCGATACCTGTTGCGATTTCACCCCCGAGATCGCCGCGACGCTCGATGTCGACATCCTTGGCTTCCCCTATATCCTCGACGGCGAGGAGCGGGCGGATGACATCTGGGCGTCTATGACGCCGAAGTGGTTCTACGACCAGATCCGCTCGGGTGTGAAGGCCTCGACGGCGGCCATCTCCGTCGGGCGCTACCTCGAGTACTTCACCGAGTGCGCCGAGGAGGGCACGCCCACGGTGTACCTCGCGTTCACCTCGGCGCTTTCCTCGAGCTACGAGCACGCGTGCATTGCGGCGGACGAGATCCGCGCGAAGTACCCGGATTTCGAGCTGTACGTGGTCGACAACGCCCTGCCGTGCTCGTGCGGCGAGCTCCTGGCGCTCGAGGCCGTGCGCCAGCGCGCGGCGGGCCTCACCGCCCAGCAGCTCGCGCAGTGGGCGGACGAGGCGAAGACCTGCGTGCACGGCTACTTCACCCTCGACAGCCTCGATTCCCTCGCGGCGGGCGGGCGCATCCCGCCGGCGGCCGCGCAGCTCTCGAGCAAGCTCGACATCAAGGCGAGCCTCTCGTTCGACCTCGCGGGCTCGCTCACGCTCACGGGCGTGAGCCGCGGGCGCAAGAAGGCGCTCAAGGGCCTCGTGAAGGCGTTCAAGGAGAACTACATCGTCGACCCGAGCATGCCGCTCACCATCGTGACCGCGGATGCCGAGAAGGACGGCGATTGGCTCGAGGCCGCCATCCGCAAGGAGGACGGCTGCTCCGACCTCACGATCATCCGCGGCTCCGTGGGCCCGACCATCGGCGCGCACGTGGGGCCGGGCATGGTCGCCGTCATCTTCTGGGGCAAGAACCGCGCCGACAAGCTGTCGCTCTCCGACCGCATCGCGCGCAAGGTCCGCGGCTGATCCAGCCCGAACACGCGGGTGATAATTTGGTGTCAGTCACCTTTTTATCACCGCGGAGCACGTGATAAAAAGGTGACTGACACCAAATTATCACCCCCAACGCATCGACAACGTGGCAAGCAAACAAGGGAGATACCACAATGGCAGATAAGAAGCTGAAGGTCGCGTTCATCGGAACGGGCATCATGGGCGCGCCCATCGCCGGGCACATCCTCGACGCGGGCTACCCGCTCACGGTCTACAACCGCACCCAGGCGAAGGCGCAGCCGCTCGTCGACCGCGGCGCTGAGCTCGCCGCCACGCCCGCCGAGGCTGCTGCCGGCGCGGACGTGGTGTTCACGATGGTGGGCTACCCCGAGGACGTCGAGGAGCTCTACCTGGCGAGCGACGGCCTGCTCACGGCCTCGAAGCCGGGCGCGATCCTCATCGACCTCACCACGAGCAGCCCCTCGCTCGCGCGCGACATCGCCGGCGCGGCTGCCGTGAGCGAGCGCACCGCCTTCGACTGCCCCGTGACGGGCGGCCAGGCGGGCGCCATCGCCGGCACGCTCACCGCGATCATCGGCGCGACCGAGCACGACATCGAGCCCGTCCGCGAGCTGCTCGCCACCTTCACCTCGCGCATCTTCTGCTTCGGCGGCGCGGGCAAGGGCCAGGCCGCGAAGCTCGCCAACCAGGTATCGCTTGCCGCGTCCATGGTGGGCATGGCCGACGCGCTCTCCTACGCGCAGCAGGCCGGCCTCGACCTCGAGCTCACGCGCGACATGATCCTCACCGGCACGGGCAAGTCCGGCGCGATGGAGCAGCTGGCGCCCAAGGCGCTCGAGGGCGACTGGAAGCCGGGCTTCATGGTGAAGCACTTCATCAAGGACATTGGCCTGGCGCTCCAGGAGGCGGAGGAGTACGAGATCGCCCTGCCCGGCGCGGACACCGCCTACGCCCTGTACGACATGCTCGACGCCATCGGCGGCGCGGAGCTCGGCACGCAGGCCATCACCCTGCTCTACGCGGAGGAAGCGGACGCTGCGGCGGCCGGCCTCGACTGGTCGCGCTACACCCAGGATGAGGACGCATGCGGCTGCGGCCACGACCATGAGCACGGCCACGGCGACGACCACGAGTGCTGCCACGGCCACGGCCACGAGCACGGCGAGGGCCACGAGTGCTGCCATGGCGAGGGACGCCATCACGGACACGGCGACGGCCATGAGTGCGGCTGCCGCCATCACGGGGAGTAAGCGCCCGGTGCGCCCGCGTCCCGTGCAGTCGTATACGAATCGCAAGAAGAGGTAGGCATCAATGGCAGATACCAAGGAACGCGAGCTCGATACCCAGGAGGTCGAGGCGCTCGCGCAGATCGAGCGCGACGGTGCGGCGCTCGCCGCGCTCATCGAGGACCTGAGCAGCTCGAGCAGGCGCACGCGGCAGTTCTCCGCGCGCGTGGTGGCGATCCTCGCCCAGCGCGAGCCGAAGCTCCTCGACCCGTACGTCTCCGACCTCATCGACGC
Organism: Enorma timonensis; assembly: GCF_000321165.1. Taxonomy (NCBI): domain Bacteria; kingdom Bacillati; phylum Actinomycetota; class Coriobacteriia; order Coriobacteriales; family Coriobacteriaceae; genus Enorma; species Enorma timonensis. The sequence goes on along the minus strand of NZ_CAPF01000046.1, from coordinate 37,561 downwards.
CCTGTACCGCCCCGAGGCGCAGACCCGCTGGGAGGTGCTCGACGCCCTGAGCGAGCTCGTCCCCGACCACGCGAAGGAGATCGGCGCCGCCTTCGAGGGCGCCGAGACGGCGCTCTTCGACGAGCTCTCCGCGACGCTGCGCCTCTCCGCCTTCCACCTGCTGTGCGTCTGGGGTGCCACGGAGCGCGGCCGCTCCAAGAAGGTGTGGCCCATCATCGACGAGGCCATCCAGTGCTATCACGGCGACCTCGAGTACCGCGACATGCTCGGCTACCTCCATGAGTTCGCGCAGGGCAAGATCGCGGGCGACGTGGCCGAGGAGCTCGCCGGCCGCCTCTCGTTCGACGCGGAGAACGGCAAGGGCAGCTATCTCAAGGCGCGCTCGCGCGAGATCTACGACATGCTCGTCAAGCGCTTCAAGCTCGATGCGCCCAAGAAGCGCGTCCGCGCCCAGGCGAAGGACGACGACGTCGAAGAGGACGAGGAGTAGCGCATGGAGCATCGCGTCGCCCTCATCCCCGGTGACGGGATCGGCCCGGAGATCACGCGTGCCATGCGCGCGGTCGTCGATGCCACGGGCGTCGGCATCTCCTGGCAGGAGGTCCACGTCGGCGCCGCCGTCATGGAGCGCGAGGGGACGCCGCTGCCCGAGCGCGCCCTCGAGGCCATCCGCGCGGTGGGCGTGGCGATCAAGGGTCCGGTGACCACACCGGTGGGCACGGGCTTCAGGAGCGTGAACGTGGCGCTCCGGCACGCGTTCGACCTGTACGCCTGCGTGCGCCCGTGCCGGTCGCTGCCCGGCGACGGCTCGCGCTACACGGACGTCGACCTCGTGATCTTCCGCGAGAACACCGAGGACCTCTATGCGGGCATCGAGTTCGCGCCCGGCTCGCCCGAGGTTGCCGCGATCGACGAGCTCGTGCGCGCGGCGGGCATGCGCGGGATCCGCCCGGGATCGGCGCTCTCGCTCAAGCCCATCTCCGAGCCCGCGTCGCGCGCCATCGTGACCGCGGCGTTCGACTACGCGCGGGCGAACGGCCGCCGCAAGGTCACGGCGGTGCACAAGGCGAACATCATGAAGGAGACGGACGGCCTCTTTCTGCGCATGGCGCGGGAGGTGGCCTCCGCGTACCCGGACATCGCCTTCGAGGATAAGATCGTGGACGCGGCGTGCATGGGGCTCGTCCAGAACCCGGCGGATTTCGACGTGCTCGTGCTGCCGAACCTCTACGGCGACATCGTGTCTGACCTGTGCGCGGGGCTCGTGGGCGGCCTGGGGCTCGCCCCGGGCGCCAACATCGGCCGCGATTGCGCCATCTTCGAGGCGACGCACGGCTCCGCCCCCGACATCGCGGGGCGCGACATCGCGAACCCGACGGCCGAGTTCCTATCCGCCGCGATGATGCTCGATTATCTGGATGAACATGCGGCCGCCGAGCGCATGCGCCGTGCCGTGAGCGCGACGCTCGCCGAAGGCACCGCGGTGACGGCGGACATCCGCCGCGCGCTCACGGGCAGCACCGAGGGTGCCGTGGGCACGCGTGCCTACACGGAAGCGGTCATCGCGCACCTGTGATGCGCGGGACGAGACGAAGGGATAGGGCTATGGGGCTCTTGGTGAAGCGGGACGAGCTCGAGGGCGAGCACGACTACATCGACGGCATCGAGGTGATCGAGCGCTCCGACGTCCCCGATGACCTGCCGGAATCCGAGGTCGAGGTCATCGAGCGGGAGGATGCGGACGCCGATCCGGACGACGGCGAGACGGACGCGGACGCCGCGGGTGCCGACGAGACGGGCGCGGATGCCGCGAGCTCCGATGGGGCGGATGCGGATGATGATGTCGCCGCTGACGATGAGGCCGCCGAGGACGACGATCCCGAGGACGCGGACGAGGACACCGACGAGGACGCCGCTCCCGCTGCGGCGCTCGGCCCCACCTCCTCCGACCACGGCTCCACCCAGCAGCCCAACCGCGCGATCCTCATCGCGGTGCTCGTCATCGCCATCATCGTCGCCGGCGTCGGCGGCTATTTCATCGGCCGCGGCGGCTTCGGCGGCGCATCGTCCGCCCCGGGCTCGGCACTGCTCACTGAAGGCCAGCTCGACGCCACCGTCGCCTCGTACACGTACAAGGGCGCGCGGCACGACATCACCGCGCGCGAAGCGATCGAGAGCCAGTACAGCCTCGACTCCATGAAGACCGATGACGGCATGTACCGCGCACCCTCGGCCGAGACGCTCGTCGCCTACGTGCGCACGCAGATCCTTCTCAACGAGGCGGAGGCGCGCGGCATCGAGGTCACGGACGACGAGGTGACGGCCTATGCCGAGCAGACCTACGGCACGTCCGACTTCGCGACGCTCGCGACCCAGTACGGCCTGAGCGAGGACCAGGCGCGCGAGATCGTGCGGAACAGCACGATGATCGAGAAGCTCTACAACCAGATTGCCCCCGCGTCGACGGTCGCCCTCCCCGAGGAGCCCGAGCAGCCGGCGGATGGCGACACGAGCACGCGCTCGAAGGCGTACGCGGACTACATCATCAACCTCGCCGGCGATGAGTGGGATGCCGAGACGGGCACGTGGGCCTCGACTGACGGCCCGTACGCGACCGCGCTCCAGGGCATGGACGTCACGGCGGACTCCGCGTCCTACGAGGAGGCCATCATCGCCTACTACGTGGCCTACCAGGAGTACGCGACCCAGGCCTCGCAGTCGAGCCAGGCGTGGACGGACTTCGCGAACACGCTCTTCGCCGATGCCGACATGGACATCTACGGGCTCTACGCGTAAATCCCGCGCGTAGCTCCCCGCAAGCTCAAAACCGCCCCCGCATGCGGCATCTGCCTGCGTGCGGGGGCGGTTCCGTTTGGTTCCCTCCATAGGGGAGGCATACGAAAACAGCCCAGGCGCGCGCGGCGTCTGGGCTGTTGCGTGTGACTGGAGCCAGCAATGAGACTCGAACTCATGACCCCCGCTTTACGAGAGCGGTGCTCTACCAACTGAGCTATGCTGGCATGCAGCGGCAGGCGCTATGTCCTGCGACCGTTAATATTACGTGGAAACGCCCTGTAGCGCAAGACCGCACATGAAAAAGTTGGGCGTTTCCACGTGCGGCCTCACGGTTCCTACAGCGCGGCGAGGAAGCGGTGCAGCCCGGCGCGGCCGGCGAGATCCCATTTGTAGACGCCGGCGTCCTCGAGCACGTGCCCGAAGACCTCGCCCACGCCCGCGCGGATGATCTCCTCGGCGTTCTCGGGCGTCAGCTCGGGATGCGCCTCGGCCAGCTCGAGCGCCCACGCGGCGTGCGAGGTGGACAGCGGGTCGCCCTCGAGCGCTTCGGCGAGCGCCGCGCCCTCGGCTCCCGACAGCAGGTGCCCCCGCACCGCGGCGAGCTCCTCCACGAGGCGCGGCGGCAGGATCGCCAGGCCCATGACCTCGATGAGGCCGATGTTCTCCTTCTTGATGTGGTGCCACTCGGCATGCGGGTGGAACACGCCCAAGGGGTGCTCATCGGTGGCGATGTTGCAGCGAAGTGCCAGGTAGAGCACGTAGTCGTCGCCCTCGCGGCAGGCGACCGGCGTGATGGTGTTGTGCCGCTCGCCGTCCGATTCCGCCACGATCCCGAGCTCCTCGTCGCTCCAGCCGCGCCACACGTCGAGCACGTGCGCCGCGGCGTCGAGCAGCGCCTCGCGGTCGCGTGCGCTGAGCTTGAGCACGGAGAGCGGCCAGCGCAGCACCTCGCCGAGCACCTCGGGCGCGCCGGGGATCTCGAACGTCTCCTCCACGGCCGCCTTCATCATGGGGAACGTGTGGCGCCCGCCCTGGAAGTGGTCGTGCGAGAGGATCGAGCCGCCCACGATGGGCAGGTCGGCGTTGGAGCCCACGAAGTAGTGGGGGAAGAGGTCGATAAAGTCGACGAGCCGCGCCATGTTCTCGCGGTCGACGTGCATGAGGCGGTGCTCGGCGCTCATGGCGATGCAGTGCTCGGAGAAGTACGCGTAGGGGCTGTACTGCAGGCCCCAGTGCTCGTCGCCGAGCGTGATGGGGACGATGCGCAGGTTCTGGCGGGCGGGATGCGCGCCGTGGGCGGCACCCGCGCCGCGGCCGCTGTAGCCCTCGTTCTCCATGCAGAGCTGGCATGCCGGGTACGCCTCGCCCGCGGGCGCGGCGCCGGCGGCGGCGATGGCCTTCGGGTCCTTTTCCGGCTTGGAGAGGTTGATGGTGATCTCGAGGTCGCCCCAGCGCGTGGGCGTGGTCCAGCCGATGTTCCGCGCGATGGCGGCGGTGCGCACGTAGCGCGCGTCGCAGCACAGGCGGTAGAACCAATCGGTTGCGGCCTCGGCGCCGTCCTCGTCATAGAGCTCGGCGAACATCGCGTCCACCTCGGAGGGGCGCGGCATGAGGATGTCCATCACGCGCGTGGCGATGCGGTCACGGCCGGACGGGGTGTCCTCCTCGCGGCCGTTCGCGACGCCCACGGCCGCGATGCGCTCGATGCAGTCCTCGAGGTCGAAGCCGGCGGCCTCGTCGTCGGTGAACGCGATCTCGATGGAGGGCTCGTCCTCCGCGAGGTCGCGCGTGGGGGAGAGCTGGTAGCCGTTCTCGAGGAACACGGCCGAGCTCGGCGCCGCGGGGCCGTCCTCGCCGATGCGCTCGAGGATGGCGTTATATGCCCAGATGGCGTCCTCCGGGGCGAGCATGCCGCGCACGATGGCGTAGGAGACGAGCTCGTTGACGTCGTCGGCGACGCGCGGCGCGCCGGCCGGGGTGTCCATAGTTGCGGTGTTCTCTACAGCCATGCGTACTCAGCTCCCTCGCTCACGATGCGGTAATGGCGGGACGCGCCCGCGCCGAACCACTCGTCCATGCCGGCAATGAAGGCGTCCACGCGATCCACCGGCACGAAGGCCTGGATGGAGCCGCCGAAGCCGCCGCCGTGGATGCGGCAGGCGCCCTCGCCCTCGAGCAGGCGCTGCGCCAGGCCGAGGGCCACCATCGCGGACTGCTCGCTCGCGCCGCCCACCGAGACGTTCTGCAGGAACATGGCCGAGCTCGCGCCCGAGGCGCGGGTGAGGGCGAGGAACGCGTCGATGTCGCCGGCCTTGAGCGCATCCCAGCGCTTGAGGACGAGGTCCTGCTCGTTCCAGTAGTGCAGGGCGCGGAGCACCGGGCGGTCGCCGAGCTCGTGGCGCAGGCGCACGACCTCGCTATCGAAGGCGGCCGGGTCGACCTCGCACAGGCGCTCCTTGCCGAGGGCGGCGGCGACGGCCTTCATCTCGCCCGGCACGGCGGCGTACTCGCCGGTGAGGGCGCTGTGGTCGCTGCCCACGTTCACGAGGACGAGCGCGTAGCCCTTGTCCTCGAAGTCGAAGGCGAGCTTCTCGGACGCCGGCTCGGCGGGGTCGGCGAAGCTCATGTGGGCGAGGCCGCCGAGCGCCTCGGCGAGCTGGTCGAGCAGGCCGCAGGGCTTGCCGAAGTGGACGTTCTCCGTGCGCTGCGCCATCTTGGCGAGCGCGGTGGCGTCGATGGGCTCGCCCTCCCAGAGCGCCTCCATGGCGCGGCCGAAGGCGAGCTCGACCGCTGCGGAGGACGACAGCCCGCTGCCCGCGGGGATGGAGCTCCGCATGATGAGGTCGAAGCCCTGGGGCGCGCGGCCGGTCGCGGCGAGCTCGGAGGCCATGCCGCGCGCGAGCGACGCGGTGGTCTCGCGCTCGTCCTCGCGGGCGGCGAGGTCGGCGAGGTCGATCTCGAAGCCGCCGTAGCCCACGCTCTCCACGCGCACGGTATCCGTGCCGTTCAGGGCGCACACGGCCTGGACGTTCGCGTCGAGCGCGCCGCCGATGACGTCACCGCCCTCGTGGTCCGTGTGGTTGCCGGCGATCTCCGACCGTGCCGGGACGGTCACGGAGAGCAGAGGGCTCTTCGCCGTGCCGAACCGTTCGGCGAAGAGGTCGACGAGGGGCGTTGCTGTTGTCATGCGCATTCCTTTCCTGACGCATTCGGGACGGGTTTCAGTGAGCCATCCGGCTCAACGGTGACGGGGGTCAGCGCGCCATCACGCGCCCGGGACGGGCTCGGTCGTGAAGAAGCGGTACTCGGTGACGGCGCGGTAGGGGTGACCCGGCCGGAAGATCGCGGACGGGAAGGCCGGGTGCGAGGGGCCGGCGGGGTAGAACTCGGGCTCGAGCGCGAAGCCGCCGCGGTCCTCGTACACATGGCCGGCCTTGCCCGCCACGCCGCCGATGAAGTTCCCGGTATAGAGCTGGAGGCCTGGCAGCGTCGTCCAGAGCTCCATGCCGCGCCCGCTCGCAGGGTCGAGGGCGCGCGCAGCCCGGCGCGGTTTGGGCAGATCGCCCGTGCCGTCGTCCGGCTCGTAGCCGTCGATGCAGAAGCAGTGGTCGTAGCCGTGACCCCGCTCGAGCTGCTCGTCGGCCGTCTCGATGTCGCGGCCGATGGCCTTCGGCGCGCGGAAATCGAACGGCGTGCCCGCGACGGGGCGCAGCTCGCCCGTGGGGATGGAGGCGCCGTCGATGGGCAGGAAGCGCTCGGCGAAGACCGTGAGCTCCTGTGCCGCCACCGAGCCGGACGCCTGCCCGGCGAGGTTGACGTAGCTATGGTTCGTGAGGTTGATGAAGGTGGGGGCGTCGGTCGCGGCCTCGTACGTCATGCGCAGGCAGCTACCGAGAAGCTCATAGGTGACGCGGAACGCGCGCCGCCCCGGGAGCTCGAGGTCGCTTCCCGGCTCGCCGGGCGCAAGCTCGAGGGTGAAGGTGACGCGGTCGCGCGCCTCGTCCGCCTCCGCGTGCCAGAGCTGCGCGTGCAGGCCGCGCACGGCGTCCGTGTGCAGGTTGTTCGCGCCCTCGTTCGCGGGCAGGCGGTAGGTCGCGCCCTCGATGGCCACCGCCGCGCCCTCGACGCGGTTCGCGCTCGGGCCCACGGTCGCCCCGAAGTAGGTTCCCTGGCTGTCGGGATAGTACGCGGCGGCCTCGTCGAAGCCGAGCACCACGTCTGCGACCGCACCCGCGCCGTCCGGGGCATCGATGCCCACGATTGCGGCGCCCAGGTCGCTCAGGCGCACGGTGAGCGCGTCGTTGCTCAAGATATAAAGATGCGCGGCGAGCTGCCCCCGGCCGGTACCGAGCGGTATCTCGGGGCCGAATGACCCGAACGACCTCTTCTCGACCATGGCTGGGCCTCCCGTCGCTATCCATGAGCCTCCCTGTAGGATAGCGCACATCGGGGCCGCGCTTGATGCGGCTGAACGCATGGCTCGCAAACGGGTATGTTTGCGCGCGAACGGATGCGCCGTGGGGCGCATCGAACACTGGTACGTACCAGTGAGCTGGTATAGGTACTGGTTAAGTGGTTACAACCACTTAGACGGCCAGCTCAAAACGCAAGTTGTCCTATATCATCTCATCACGCTGAATCAACAACCGATTTACCAGTGAAAACGTTTACAAAACCGTTCATGGCTCGAAACATACCGTTCACAGACGACTTCATATTATTTTGAGAAATGTGGTGAGGATGTGTATACTGATACCGACGAAGGCACGATGCTGCCCTCGATGCCGATAGGACGAGAGAGGGGTTCGAGTGCCGAACATGCCAAATGCTAGGGGGAACATGCATACCTTTGAGATACGTGACAAGTTCTACCTCGACGGTGAGCCGTTCACGATTCTCTCGGGTGCCATCCACCCCGTGCGCGTGCACCCCTCCGATTGGCGCCATTCCCTCTACAACCTGAAGGCCATGGGCTTCAACACGGTCGAGGCGTATTTTACGTGGAACACGATCGAGCCCGAGCCCGGTGTCTTCGATTTTACCGGTTTTAACGATATCGCCGCCTTCATCGACGAGGCCGCCGAGCTCGGCCTCTGGTTCATCGCGCGCCCCTCGCCCTACATCTGCGGCGAGTGGGAGTGGGGCGGCCTGCCCGCGTGGCTCATGCGCGACCGCACCATGCGCCCGCGCTCGCGCGACCCCAAGTTCCTCGAGCACGTCGCCCGCTACTACGACCAGCTCATGCCCATCCTCGTCGAGCGCCAGATCACGCACGGTGGCAACATCATCATGATGCAGATCGAGAACGAGTACGGCTCGTACTGCGAGGACAAGGACTACCTCCGCGCCATCCGCGACCTCATGGTCGAGCGCGGCGTCGACGTGCCGCTGTGCACCTCGGACGGCCCGTGGCGCGGCTGCCTGCGCGCCGGCACGCTCATCGACGACGACATCCTCGCCACCGGCAACTTCGGGAGCCGCTCGGCCGAGAACCTCGCCGCCCTCAAGGCCTTCCACGAGGAGCACGGCAAGAACTGGCCGCTCATGTGCATGGAGTTCTGGGACGGCTGGTTCAACCGCTGGGGCGAGAACGTCATCCGCCGCGACGCGGACGACCTCGTGGCCTGCGTGCGCGAGTGCCTGGAGATCGGCGACGGCCTGAACCTCTACATGTTCCACGGCGGCACGAACTTCGGCTTCATGAACGCGTGCTCCGCGCGGCACACCCACGACATCCACCAGGTCACGAGCTACGACTACGACGCCCCGCTCAACGAGGAGGGCAACCCCACCGAGAAGTGGTACAAGCTGCGCGACATGGTGCGCGAGCTCTACCCGGACGCTTGGACGGCCGAGCCGCTCGTGAAGCAGGCCGTCGCCGTGGGGGAGATCCCCGCGACCGGCCGCGTGAGCCTCTTCAACGTGCTCGACGCGCTGTCCGAGCCCGTGCGCTCCCAGTACCCCCAGACCATGGAGGACCTGGGCCAGAGCTACGGCTACACGCTCTACACCACGACGATCGAGCGCGACGTCGCCGAGGACGCCGAGGAGCGCATCCGCGTCATCGACGGCCGCGACCGCGCGAAGGTCTACGTGGAGGGCACCTGCGTGGCCACGCAGTACCAGGAGCACATCGGCGAGGACATCAAGTGCGTCCTGCCCGCCGAGCGCAACCGCCTGGACATCCTCATGGAGAACATGGGGCGCGTGGGCTACGGCCACAAGCTCCTGGCCGACACGCAGCACAAGGGCATCCGCACGGGCGTGTGCGCGGACCTGCACTTCATCACCGGGTGGGAGCAGCGCTGCCTGCCGCTCACCGACATCTCCGGCATCGATTTCACCGCCGGGTTCGAGGAGGGCCAGCCCGCCTTCCACCGCTTCGAGTTCACGCTCGACGAACCCGCTGACACCTTTATCGACACGACGGGCTTCGGCAAGGGCTGCGCGTTCGTGAACGGGGTGAACGTCGGGCGCTTCTGGGAGGTTGGTCCCATCATGACGCTCTTCGTCCCGCACGGTTTCACGCACGCCGGCGTGAACGAGCTCGTTTTGTTCGAAACCGAGGGCGTGTACGAGAGCACGATCTCCCTGCGCTCCGAGCCCCTCATCAACCTGCTCGACAAAGAAGGAGTTGAGTAACATGATTGTTGGCGCACGTGTTGATTTCCGTCTCATCCACGGCCAGGTCGGCAACCTCTGGAGCAACGCTCGTCAGGTGAGCCGCTTCATGGTCGTCGACGACCAGATCTGCGAGGACGCCGTGCAGAAGCAGGTGCTCCGCATGGCTACCCCGGCGACCTGCAAGCTCTCGGTGCTCTCCACCGAGAAGGCCTGCGCGAACATCCTCGCGGGCAAGTACGACGCCCAGCGCCTGTTCATCGTCGTCAAGAAGCCCGAGACCTACGTCAAGATGGTCAAGGCGGGCGTGAAGTTCGACGAGATCATCCTCGGCAACATCACCTCCATGGACATCGTCAAGTCCTACAACCGCAACATCAACTGCGGCCAGGACGACGTCGATGCCCTCAAGGAGCTCGAGGCCCTGGGCGTGCCCATGGTCATCCAGCTCACGCCGCAGAACAACCCCGAGAAGTTCACGGCCTAATTTCTTTTGGCGCTACTGCCGCGAGGGGAGATGCGCGGCCGTATATAGCGTGGGAACGTATCGTTTCGTATCTGTAGAAGGAGGAAAACCATGATTCAGTGGTGGCAAATCATTTTGCTCACGGCGTACGCCGGATTCCAGATCATGGACGAGCTGCACTGGTACTCCAGCGCCGGCTCCGCCGTGTTCTCCGGCTTCATCACCGGCCTCATCATGGGCGACATGACCACCGGTCTTCTGATCGGCGGCCAGATGCAGCTGACGATCCTGGGCGTCGGCACCTTCGGTGGCGCGTCCCGTATCGACGCCAACTCCGGCACCCTCATCGCGACCGCGTTCGCGGTGAGCGCTCACATGGATCCCGAGCTCGCGCTCGCGACCCTGGGCGTGCCCGTGGCTGCCATCCTGGTGTACACCGACATCGCCGGCCGTTTCGCCAACACGTTCTTCGGCCACATGTGCGATGCCGACGTCGAGAACATGAACTGGAACTCGTACAACTTCCACTACTGGCTCGGTGCCGTCTCTTGGTGCCTCAGCCGCATGATCCCGGTGTTCCTGGCCCTCGCCTTCGGCCAGCCGGTCGTTGAGGCCATCACCACCGCGCTCAACGGCGACTTCGCCTGGCTCGGCGCTGGCCTGACCGTCGCGGGCGCCGCGCTGCCCGCCGTGGGCTTCGCCATCCTGCTCCGTTACCTGCCCGTCAAGAAGCACATCGCCTACCTGATCCTCGGCTTCGTGATCGCCGCCCTCCTGGGCACCCTGTTCACGAGCGTCATGGGCATCAGCGGCGACCTCTCGACCGTGGCTACCATCACGGACGCGGAGATCACCGGCGGCGACTACAACTCGCTGTCCATGCTGACGATCGCCCTCATCGGCTTCGCGCTTGCCTACATCTACTACACGCAGAATAAGGCGGCCGCCTCTGCGCCCGCCGCTGCTGCCGCCGTGGAGGGAGATGACGACGATGAGCTCTAAGCTTCCGAACGGCACCACGGGCTACAAGCTCACTAAGGCCGACTTCCAGCAGATCAACCGTCGCAACCTCGTCGGCTTCCAGGCTGGCTGGAACTACGAGCGTATGCAGCACACCGGTTACCTGTGGATCATCCTTCCGCAGCTCCGTAAGATCTACGGGGACAACACCGAAGAGCTGAAGATCGCCGCGCGCACCCACTGCGCCCCGTTCTTCAACACCTCCAACTTCCTCAACACGATCATCACCGGTATCGACCTGGCGATCGAGGAAGAGGAGGGCATGGAGAGCCTCGAGACCGTCGCTTCCCTGAAGACCGGCCTCATGGGCCCGCTCGCCTCCATCGGCGACTCGATCTTCGGCTCGCTGCTGCCGACGATCTTCGGCGCGCTCGCCGCTAACATGGCGTCCGCCGGCAACCCGCTCGGCATCTTCATCTGGATCGCCGTGAACATCGTGGTCGACTGGTTCCGCTGCAAGCAGACCTACGTCGCCTACGACCAGGGCATGAAGCTCGTCTCCACGATGAGCGACCAGCTCAACGCCATCACCGACGCCGCTACCGTCATGGGCGTGTTCATGGTGGGCGCCCTCGTGTCCACCAACGTCGGCATCGTGATCTCCGCCCCGATCGATCTGGGTGGCGTCACCGTCGACCTCCAGCACATCGCCAACATGATCTGCCCGAAGCTCGTGCCCGCCGCCCTCGTCGGCTTCGTGTACTGGCTCCTCGGCAAGAAGGGCATGACCTCGACCAAGGCGATCTTCATCGTCCTCATCGTGGCCATCGTCCTCGGCGGCCTCGGCTGGATCGCCAAGGGCTAAGGAGTCTAGGTTCTCGTCCCGGCACCCGGGCAACCGGGCGCCGGGCGGGGTCTTGCTCTGCGTGAGTCGCAAACGGGCGCGCTCCTCAAGGCGGGCATATGCTCCGTCGCGTTCTCCCAGAGGTGCGCGCCCGTTTTTCGCTATCATGGCACTGCGCCGGCAGGCGTCTTTGAGCGCCGAGAAGCAAGGGAAGGTATTCCATCGTGAGACCAGAAGTCATCGTCTTTCTCATCTTTCTCCTCGTCTACTTCGTGGCGACGACGCTTCTGCGCCGCTACTACGAGGTGAAGGTCGAGATGCTCTATGCGACCGGTCTCTTCGACGATTGCTTCGACACGCTCAACAAGCTGCTGCCGCGCATCCTGTTCCCCACGTACAGGCAGTACCAGTGGCGGTTCATGGTGCATGACGCGCGCGGCGAGCGCGAGCTGGCGACCCGCATGATCGAGCTCATGCTGCGCATGCGGTCCTCGAAGAAGCGCCTCGCGCAGACGGTGGCGCTCGCGTTCAACTACTACGTGTCCATCGAGGACAAGAAGCGCGCGAAGGAGCTGCTCCAGCAAGCAAAGGGCCTCTGCGACGAGTCCGTCGTCAAGGATATGCAGCTCACGTACGACATCATGCTCGGCAATCGGCACGATTGCATCGAGCGCATGGAGGAGCTCGTGGATACCGCCGCTCCGGAAGCGCGGGCGAAGCTGTACATGCTCATCGCGAAGCAGTACCGCAATGCCGGCAACCGCGAGAAGGCGCGCTACTACGAGGGGCTCCTCAAGCAGTTCATCGCCGAGAACTCCATGCCGCGCCCGAAGGATGCGCAGGCGGAGGGGGAGCCCGGCGAGCCGTCCGAGACCGCGGACGGCAAGTAGGTTCGCGGCGCGTTCCGCGCGGGCGCGATGCCCGGGTGGGTGCGCGGCGAACGGAGTTCGGTAAGGAGGGCGCATGCGTCTTAGGTCTGCTTGCGGGACCATTCGCCTTCACCATTTAGCATAGCTGGTAGTAACCAGTTACCACTCGCGCCCTATGCAAGCAGATGGGGTCGCCGCGGGGAATCGTGTGTGTAGGAAAGGACACGAACATGATCGGTTTCATTCTCACTGGCCATGGCAACTTCTCGCTGGGCGTGAAGAGCGCCGTCGATATGGTCGCGGGTGACACGCCCGCGTTCAAGGCCGTTCCCTTCGACGGCACGAGCACCGATACCTATGCGGCCGACCTGCGCGCCGCCATCTCCGAGCTGCGCGAGGAGTGCGACGGCGTCGTGGTCTTCTGCGACCTGCTCGGCGGCACCCCGTTCAACCAGTCCATGCTCGCGTCCCAGGTCATCGACAACGTCGAGGTCGTCGCCGGCGTGAACCTGCCCATGCTCATCGAGCTCATCGTCATGCGCGGCGCCTACGCCACCGCCGAGGAGACTGCCGAGGCCGCCGTCACGGTGGGCACCGCGGGCGTGTGCCACAAGAAGCTCGAGCCCATGGGCGACGACGAGGACGATGAGATGTAAGACCGCTCCGCGATCGGAGCGATGTGTGTTCGGAACACGCGTGAGGGAGGCGAATCTATGGCGGTAACGATGCGGCGCCAGCCGCTCTACGACCAGCTGGTCGACATCTTGTCCGAGAAGATCGAGTACGAGTACCGCCCGGGCGACCTCATGCCCTCCGAGCGCGAGCTCTCGGAACGCTATGGCCTTTCGCGCACGACGGTTCGGCTCGCCCTGCAGGAGCTCGAGCAGCTCGGGCTCGTCGTCCGCCAGCACGGCCGCGGCACCTTCGTCGCGGATCGCTCGGCGCAGACGACGAACCTTATGCAGTCGTACAGCTTCACCGAGCAGATGCGCGAGATGGGGCGCGTCCCGCATACCACGATCCTGGAGTTCAGCGAGATCCTCGCCGACGCGAACCTCGCCGACCACCTGGGCGTGCGCGAGAACGACAAGCTCTTCAAGCTCAAGCGCCTGCGTTCCGCAGACGACATCCCCATGATGGTCGAGCGCACGTACTTGCCCATGCGCAAGTTCCTCACGCTCAAGCGGCCGCTTCTGGAGAGCATGCCGCTCTACGAGATCATCGAGGGCGTCTACCACGAGAAGATCAAGGTGGCGGAGGAGGAGTTCTTCGCGAGCATCGCGCGTTCCGCGGACGCGCACCTGCTCGGGATCAACGAGGGCGCGCCCGTGCTCGACCTCGTCCGCACCACGTATAACGCGAGCAACGAGATCGTGGAGTACACGCTCTCGGTGGCCCGCGCAGACCAGTTCAAATACAAGGTCTACCACCATCGCGGTGAGTAGGCGGCGCGCTCGCTGCCGGGCGCGCGCACGATAGAAGGGTACCAACCATGTTCGAGAAAGGCCTGGAGGAGCTGAAGGCGCTCGGGGCGGACATCACCACCGCCGAGATCAAGCAGCAGCCCGAGCTCTGGGAGGACACGTTCCAGATCTACGCGGATAACAAGGAGGCCATCGAGGCGTTCCTCGCCGAGGCGAACGCCATGGCCGAGGGCCGCACGTCGGTGATCTTCACCGGCGCGGGCACGTCGGATTACGTGGGCGACACCGTGGCGCCCTACCTCCGCCATGCCGGCGACGTCGCGACGTACGACTTCAAGCCCATCGCTACGACCGACATCGTCTCCGCCCCGCGCGACTTCCTGAACCCCGACGAGCCCACCGTGCTCGTGTCCTTCGCCCGCTCCGGCAACAGCCCCGAGAGCCTTGCCGCCGTGGACGTGGCGCGCAAGTACGTCAAGAACATCAAGTTCCTGAACATCACCTGCGCCCCCGAGGGCAAGCTCGCCGTCGAGAGCGCCGGCGACCCGGACGCCCTCACGCTGCTCATCCCGCGCGCGAACGACAAGGGCTTCGCCATGACCGGCAGCTACAGCTGCATGGCGCTGCTCACGACCCTCATCTTCGACGCCGCCTCCGACGAGCAGAAGCTCGCGTGGGTGCGCGAGGCCGCGCGCCTGGGCCGCACGGTCGTGGAGCGCGAGGACGAGGTCGCGGCCTTCCTGGCGGGCGACTTCAACCGCGTGACGTACCTGGGCTCCGGCTCCTACGTGGGCCTCGCCCAGGAGGCGCAGCTCAAGATCCTCGAGCTCGCGCACGGCCTCGTGGCCACCTCGTGGGACAGCTGCATGGGCTACCGCCACGGGCCGAAGAGCTTCGTGGACGAGAAGACCCTCGTGTTCGTGTTCGTGTCGAACGACCCCTACACGCGCAAGTACGACCTCGACATCCTGAACGAGATCGCGGGCGACGAGATCGCGCAGAAGACCATCGCCATCCAGCAGGACGCCGGCGAGCTCTTTGCGGGCGAGTCCTTCACCTTCTCCGGCGAGGAGGCGCTGCCCGAGGCCTACCTCGCGCTGCCGTTCGTGATGGTGGCCCAGGCCGTCTCGCTCCTCAACTCCGTGCGCGTGGGCAACACCCCCGACACGCCGAGCCCCACCGGCACCGTGAACCGCGTGGTGAAGGGCGTCATCATCCACGAGTTCGAGGCGTAACGCATCATAGTTGCCGCGGTGATAATTTGGTGTCAGACACCTTTTTATCACCGCGCATCGGGCGATGCCGAGGTGCCGGGCACCAAGGTATCACCGGAGTTTCACCTTCCGAGAGGAGTTCGCTATGAAGTTCGCCATCTCCGCCGATAGGTTCGTGCTTCCGGGCGCGACCATGCAGGGCGGGTACCTCACCATCGAGGACGGCGTGTTCGGCTCGTGGTCGGCCGAGGCCCCCGCATGCGACATCGTCGAGTACCCGGGCGCGACGGTTGCCCCCGGCCTCGTGGACACGCACATCCACGGCTTCCATAACCATGCCACCACGGACTGCGACCCCGCGAGCATCGACGATTCGAGCATCGCGCTCGCTCAGGCCGGCACCACCACGTGGCTGCCCACGACTTTCACCGAGTCGCCCGAGGACATCGAGCGCGCCTGCGCCGCCATCGCCGCGGCCGACGAGGCGCGCGCGGACGACTTCCCGGGTGCCCGCATCGGCGGCATCTTCCTCGAGGGGCCGTTCTTCACCGAGGCGCACGTGGGCGCGCAGAACCCTGCCTTCCTCATCGCGCCGGACGTCGAGGTGTTCGACCGTTGGCAGGAGGCCGCCGGCGGGCGCATCAAGAAGAGCGCGCTCGCGGCCGAGAAGGAGGGCGCGGCCGACTACATCGCCGCCCTCGACGCGAAGGGCGTCGTGACCGCGATCGGGCACTCCGACGCGACCTACGACGAGTCGCTCGCCGCGGTGAACGCCGGCGCCACGTGCTTCGTCCACACCTACAACGGCCAGCGCGGCCTGCACCACCGCGACCCGGGCGTGACGGGCTGCGCCATGACCACGCCCGAGACGTACGCCGAGATCATCGTCGACGGCAAGCATGTGGTGCCCGCCGCCGTGAAGGCGCTCGTGGACGCCAAGGGCTGGCAGCACTGCGTGCCCATCACGGACTGCCTCATCTGCGGCGGCATGCCGGAGGGCGAGTACGTGTCGGGCGGCCTGCCCGTGGTCATGAAGGGGGGCCTCTGCTACCTGCTCAACGAGGACGGCACCACGGGCTCCATCGCGGGCTCGGTGCTCACGCTCGCCAAGGGTGTGAAGAACATGGTGGACTGGCAGATCGTGACCGCCGACCAGGCCATCCGCATGGCCACCGAGGTCGCCGCGCGCTCGGCGCGCATCGACGACGTGTGCGGCTCCATCAAGCCCGGCCGCGTCGCCGACCTCACGGTCTTCAACGCCGACATGACGCTCGCCGCGACCTACGTCGGCGGCACCCTGGTTCATTAAGGGACGGGTTCAAAACGTTACCTTTTGCCATATTTGGGGACAGGCTTAGCGGCGGCGCGACAAGGAGCGCTTCTCGTGCCGCCGCCCTATGAAGGAGGAAACCGTGCTCAAGACCGCTGAGCGCTTCAAGGCCGAGATCATCCGCCGCCTCGACGAGGTGACGGACGGCCAGGACGAGGCCATCCACCAGGCCGCCGTGATCTTCGCCGATGTCATCGAGCGCGGGGGCATCATCCGCGCGTTCGGCTCGGGCCACAGCCATGCCAACGCGCTCGAGATCTGCGGCCGCGCGGGCGGCTACATCCAGACGAAGATCGTGCGCGAGCCGGCGCTCGGCATCTACGAGATGCTCGACGGCGTGGGCGACCAGTTCTGGCTCAAGCTCGACGTGCGCCCGGAGGACTGCCTCGTGCTCATCTCGAACTCCGGGCGCAACCCCCTGCCCGTGGAGCTCGCGATGCACGCGCAGGAGGCGGGTATCCCCGTCATCGCCGTGACGGCGCGCGAGGTCTCCGCCGCGGGCACGTCGCGCAGCAAGAGCGGCAAGCGCCTCTTCGAGTGCGCCGACGTGGTGCTCGACAACAAGAGCTCCTTCGGCGACGCGGCGCTCGAGGTCGAGGGCATCCCCACGAAGGTGGGCGGCACGTCACTCTACACCGGCTGTTTGCTGCTCGACTGCGTGGTGATGGAGTCGCTCGACATCCTGCTCGAGCGCGGCGTGGTGCCGCCGCTCTACATGAGCGCGAACGTGGACGGCGGCCCGGAGTTCAACCAGCGCCTGCTCGATCAGTTCAAGGACAGGCTCGCGGAGTACTAGCGGGGTTTGAGGCGGGGGCGCGGCGGGCGCGAGCGCATCGCCGGGCGCCCCGCGCGCTTGGAAAGGAAGGGTACCGTGATTCTCACCGTGACCATGAACCCGTCGATCGACACGCGCTACGAGGTCGAGCACCTGGTGATCGACGACGTGAACCGCGTGACGCCGCAGAAGACGGCGGGCGGCAAGGGGCTCAACGTGAGCCGTGTGCTCGTGCAGCTGGGCGACGACGTGCTGGCGACGGGGCTTTTGGGCGGGCACGCGGGCGCGTACCTGGGCGAGCTCATGGACGCCGACGGCATCCCGCACCGCTTCACGCCCATCGCGGGCGAGAGCCGCACGTGCATCGCGCTGCTGCACGACGGCAACCAGACGGAGCTTCTGGAGAGCGGCCCTACCGTGAGCACTGAGGAGCTCGAGGCGTTCCTCGCGAACTATGCCGAGCTCGTGCAGCAGGCCGACTGCGTGACCATCTCGGGCAGCCTGCCCAAGGGCGTGCCGGCCGAGTGCTATGCGGGCATGGTGGAAACGGCCGTGCGCGCCGGCAAGCCCGTGCTGCTCGACACCTCGGGCGCTGCGCTCGACGCCGCGCTCGCCGCGGAGGTGAAGCCCACGCTCGTGAAGCCGAACCTCACCGAGATCAACGCGCTCCTGGGCACCGTCTTCACCACGGACGAGGCCGCCGCGCTCGGCGATGCCGTGGCGGCCGACCCGCGCTTCCAGGGCGTGGCGTGGGTCGTCGTGACCATGGGCGCCGCCGGCTCCGTGGCCTTCCACGACGGGCACCGCTACCGCGTCACCACGCCGCCCATCCAAGCGGTGAACGCCACCGGTTCCGGCGACTCGACGGTCGCGGGCTTCGCGCACGCCATCGCCGCCGGCATGGACGACGTCGCGGTGCTCGCCTGCGGCAACACCTGCGGCAAGCTCAACGCCATGGACTCGCAGACCGGCCACCTCGTCATGGACAAGTGGGACGAGGTCTACGCCTCGGTCGAGGTCGCCGAGGTCTAACGGTTGTGCTGGGCGGTAGCCCGATGCCAGGTTTCGCCGGGCTTCGGGTTACCGCTCATGCGATAAGGAGCCGGCTGCCCGCCTCCTCGGCCTCAGCGGCGACGATGCCGTTCGGGTCGGCGTCCATGATGATCGTATCCACCTGCTCGAGCGTGCCGAACCACAGAAGCCCCGGCGCGTCGATCTTCGAGGCGTCCATGAGCACATAGGTTTCCTTGGCGCAGGTGAGAAACGAG
This sequence comes from Enorma timonensis, assembly GCF_000321165.1. NCBI lineage: Bacteria > Bacillati > Actinomycetota > Coriobacteriia > Coriobacteriales > Coriobacteriaceae > Enorma > Enorma timonensis. The sequence goes on along the minus strand of NZ_CAPF01000046.1, from coordinate 18,994 downwards.
CGCTTGAGCTCGGCCATCTCCTGGTTGTTCGTCATGAGGCCGCGGCCGGGCACGTACGAGGTGGGCGTGATGAACGCTTTGTCCGGGTGGAGCATCTCGAGCATGCGCAGGGTAAGCGGCCCCGTGATGTAGCGGTGCCCTTTGCGCAGGCTACCGCCCAGGATGATCACCTCGAGCGACGGCGCGGAGCGGTCGATGTAATCCGCGATGCTGAAATCGTCGGTCACGACGGTGACGCCGGTATGCTGTGCGGCGAGCGCGCGGACGAACTCGAGCGCGGTGGTGCCCGAATCGACGAGCACCGACTCGCCGTCGCTTACGAAGCCGATGGCCGCCCGTGCGATGGCCTGCTTCGCCTCGGCGTTCACGTTCACGCGCTTGTCCTGGATTGAGACGGTAAGCGTCTTGGAAAGCGAGATGGCACCGCCGTGCGTGCGGCGGAGCTTACCGGCGCGGGCGAGGGCGTCAAGGTCGGCGCGGGCGGTGACGCGGGACACGCCGAAGGCCTCCGAGATCTGCGCGACCTGCACCGACGCCGACTCCGCGAGCATGGAGAGGATGGCGGCCTGGCGCTCCTCGGGCGTTGCGTGGGGGATGGTGGGCATGCATTCTCCTCTGCGTTCGGCGGGCGCGGTACGGGGGCGGCTTCGGTGGGTGCCGGGCGCGCGCCGCGCTCAGCTCCTTTTCGACGCGTGCCGCAGCGAGCGGCGCCGTCCCGACAAGTCGCCTCGACCACTAATGTGAAGAAACGATGTTGTCTTTTCTATCGTTAAAGATAAGGTAGCACATTGTCTTTGCTTTCCTTTGGAAAGTTTCGAGCGATCGGCCGACGTCCGCGCTGCAAAGCGGAAGCACCCGGGCGCGCCGCGTCCCATCCGGCCGTGCGCATCGTCTGCGTTTGCTTGCCATTTTCGCCCGCACGCCGATAACTCGGCTCTGGATTCATGCAGGTAACCCCCTAAAATAGAGCCATCGGTCAGCCCGGGGTGCAGGCGTACCGCGGGCAGAGGAGAGGAGACACCATGCTCGTTACGACTAAGGATATGCTGCTCGACGCGCAGAAGAACCACTACGCCGTCGGTGCCTTCAACGTCGAGAACCTCGAGTTCGTCATGGCGGTGCTCGCTGCCGCCGAGGAGACGAAGTCGCCCGTGATCATGCAGACGACGCCCGGCACCATCAAGACCGCCGGCCTCGATTACTTCTACGGCATGGTGAGCGCCGCGGCCGCGCGCGCGAGCGTGCCGGTGGCCCTCCACCTCGACCACGGCGACGGCTTCGACCGCTGCATGCAGGCGCTGCGCGTGGGCTACACCTCCGTCATGATCGACGGCAGCCACGAGTCCTTCGAGGACAACATCGCCCTCACCAAGTCCGTCGCCGCGGTGGGCGCCGCCATGGGCGTGCCCGTGGAGGCCGAGCTCGGCAAGGTCGGCGGCAAGGAGGACGACGGCCCGGCGGTCGAGGGCGAGAACCCCTACACCGACCCGGACGAGGCGCGCGAGTTCGTCGAGCGCACCGGCTGCACCTCGCTCGCCATCGGCGTGGGCACCGCGCACGGCGTCTACACCGAGACCCCGCACATCGAGCAGGACGTGGTGAAGGCCATCCGCGCCGCCGTGGACGTGCCGCTCGTGCTGCACGGCACCTCCGGCGTGCCGGACGAGCAGGTGGCCGAGGCCGTGAAGAACGGCATCTGCAAGGTGAACTACGCCACCGAGCTGCGCCAGGCCTACACTAAGGGCTACATGGCGTTCATGGCCGAGAACCCGGGCGTGTTCGACCCGAAGAAGCCCGCCAAGCAGGGTATGGCCGAGATCACGAACATCGTGAAGGTCCGCATGGAGAACCTCGGTTCCGTGGGTCGCGCGTAAGCAGGGCACGGGAACGGGAGGCCGAAACCCTGTGCCGGGCGTCCTAAGGGTCGCGTCAGGCAGCCGAAACGCCGCACCAGGCACCTTAGGAGCCAAAAGCGAGCACATTTCAGGCTGAAAACTGCTCAGTTTTGGCCCACAAGCACCAAGAGCCAACGCAAAGCAGCCGGGTGGATGCCGATCGCGCGCATCCACCCGGCTGCTGCTGTATGCCGCGGTTGTTCGCCGCCGCAGTATGAGGGGCGCGCCGCCGCTACCCGATGCGCACGATCTTCGTGCCGTGGCACTCCGTCACGCCGAGCTCGCGCGCCACCTCGTCCACGTTCTCGAAGGTGATGCCCGCGCCGGGCAGGATGGTGATGCGCCCGTCCGCGTACGCGATGAGCTCGCGCAGGCGCGCATAGTTCGCGCTGATGGGCGTGCCCGCGCGTCCGCCGTGGGTGAGGATGCGCTCCACCCCCAGGCCCGCCAGGACGTCGATCGCGCGCAGCTGCTCGGCGGTGTCGAGCTCGTCGAAGGCCATGTGGAAGGTGACCGCGACGGGCTCGGTCGCTGCTCCCGGGAAGAGCGCGTCCGCCTGCGCGAGCGGCGCCTTGGCGAGCGCCACGAGCTCGGCGCAGAAGGCGTCGTCGAGCCGGTAGCCCGTCTCCGCGTCGCCCGTGAGACAGCCGAACACCACACCCGTCACGCCGAGCGCCCGTGCCACGCGCGCATCGAGGCGCATCATGTCGCGCTCGGCACCCGTGTAGACGAAATCCCCGCCGCGCGGCCGTACCATCGCCATGACGGCGACGTTCCGCGGCCGGCACCACGCCACGGCGCCCGCGATGACGCCCGCGCTCGGCGAGGTCCCGCCCACCGCCAGGTTGTCGCAGAGCTCGATGCGCCGCGCCCCCGCCTCGATCGCGGCGGGCACGCGCGCCATGTTCTCGGCGCAGAATTCCTTGAGCAGCTCCATTGGATACCCCCGTCTATCAACCCGATACCGGGTGCTAGGGTACCACGCATCACGCGGCACCACGCTCCGCATGGCCGCCCTCCATGCCCGCATCAGGGCAATATTGTTTCCCTCATGCTGCATTTTGTTAGGCAATCGTCAGGGGTTGCCGCGATTCGCCGACACCTTTGCTAGACTGGAGTGCGATGTGTCGTATAGGAGCGCGATTTCGAAGGTGGACCGAGATGGAGGCATGCATGAACAAACGCACCAAGATCGTGTGCACGATGGGACCGGCGTGCGATGACGAGAACATCCTGCGCGAGATGATCCTCGCGGGTATGAACGTCGCCCGCTTCAACTTCAGCCACGGGAGCCACGAGGAGCACCACGAGCGCATGGAGCGCGTGAAGCGCATCTCGCACGAGCTCGGCATCCCCGTCGGCATCCTCCTCGACACGAAGGGCCCCGAGATCCGCACGGGCTTCCTGGAGGGCCACGGCAAGGTGCAGCTCGAGACCGGCTCCAAGGTCGTGGTGACCGCCGCCGAGACGAGCGAGGAGCTCCTGGGCACCTCCGAGCACTTCTACCTCGACCACCTCGAGCTCCCGCGCGAGGTGCACGTGGGCGGCACGATCCTCATCGATGACGGCCTCATCGGCCTCACGGTCGACAAGATCGAGGGCCAGGACATCTACTGCACGGTCGAGAACGGCGGCAGCCTGGGCGAGAAGAAGGGTGTGAACGTCCCGAACGCGCACCTGTCGCTGCCAAGCATCACCGAGCAGGACCGCGCCGACATCCTCTTCGGCCTCGAGGAGGGCATCGACTTCATCGCCGCGTCGTTCATCCGCGACGCCGAGGGCGTGCGCGAGATCCGCAAGCTCTGCCGCGAGAACGGCGGAAAGCACGTCGACATCTTCCCGAAGATCGAGTGCGCGCTCGCGGTCTACCACTTCGATGAGATCCTGAAGGAGTCCGACGGCATCATGGTGGCCCGCGGCGACCTGGGCGTCGAGGTCGCGCCCGAGGTGTGCCCCACCATCCAGAAGGAGATCATCCGCAAGTGCAACGCCGCCTGCAAGCCGGTCATCACGGCCACGCAGATGCTCGATTCCATGATCCGCAACCCGCGCCCGACGCGCGCCGAGGTCACGGACGTGGCGAACGCGATCGACGACGGCACCGACGCCACCATGCTCTCCGGTGAGTCCGCGGCCGGCAAGTACCCGCTCGAGGCCGTGAAGATGATGGCGCAGATCGCGCTCACCACCGAGGCCACAATGCCCGAGCACAAGCCGTTCGACTTCGAGGCGATCGTCCCCGGCCGCAACCTCGTGAACGCCGCCGTGGGTCTCTCCGCGGTGACCACGGCCTTCAACGTGGGCGCCAAGGCGATCCTCACGCCCACGAACTCCGGCCGCTCCGCGCGCCTCGTCTCGAACTTCCGCCCCGTCCTGCCCATCCAGGCCGTGACGCCGAATGAGTGGGCCGTGACGAAGATGACCGTGTACTGGGGCGTCGAGCCCATGCTCTCCGGCCGCTCGGTGGGCAGCCTCGCCTACGTGGTGGACAACGCCATGGTCGAGGCCAAGATGACGGGCATCGCCAAGCAGGGCGACCTCGTGGTCGTGACGGCCGGCGACCCGGCGGTGAAGGTCGAGTACAACGGCAAGGAAGTCTCGACGAACGTCGTGTACGTCGCCCAGGTGCCCTAAGGCGCGCGGCGCCGGGCGTGCCCGCGGGCTGCACAGAGGGTTTGCAACGCAGACGAGGCGGAAGCTCCAGGTGGGCTTCCGCCTCGTTTTTTGCGGCGTGAGGGCGTGCGCGGGACGAGGTGCGCGCTGGCGCGGCGGCTGCGGGGCGTGCTTCCCGGCTGCTCATCCGCCTGCCGCGCCCCGCCTCCTAGAGCCCCTGCGCGAACGCGATGGCCTCGTCGATGCCCGCCTCGGGCGTGGCCCAGCTCGTCACGAAGCGCACGATGACGCGCCCGCGTCCGGCAGGGTCGTCGCCCGCCATGAGCTCGCAGCCCAGGGTGGCAGAGAGCTGCTCGGCCACCTCGGGCTCGACCCAGAAGAACTGCTGGTTGCCCGTGGTCTCGATGACGGGCTCGAGCCCCGCGGCCGTAAGCCCGGCGGCCAGCCGGCAGGCCATGGCGTTCGCGTGCCGCGCCATCTGCCAGTAGAGCGCCGCGCCCGTCTCGTCGCGCGTCGCGGGGTCGAAGGCCGCCTCGAACATCACGCCCATGACGCGGCCCTTGGCGCTGAGCTGCCCGGCGCGCTTCGTGAGGTAGGGGATGCGCTCGATGGCGCGCCGACCGCGCGCGGTGCGGGGGTTCAGCACGAGCGCCTCGCCGAAGAGCATGCCGTTCTTCGTGCCGCCCAGGGTGAAGGCGTCGGCGCGCGCGGCGATGTGCTGGATGGTGAGGTCGCCGCCCTGCGCGGTGCAGCCGCTCGCCATGCGCGCACCGTCCACGTAGACCGCGAGCCCGCGCGCCTCCGCCCAGTCGCAGAGGGCGTCGAACTCCGCGCGCGTGTACACGTAGCCGAGCTCGCTCGTGTGCGAGAAGTAGAGCATGCCGGGGCGCGTGGTGGCCGCGCCCATCGCGCAGGCCGCCTGCCACAGGGGCTCCATGCCGGCGCACGTGAGCCGACCCAAGGGGTCGCGCGTGGCGAGCAGGCGCCGCCCGTGCGCCTCGATGGCGCCCGTCTCGTGCGCGGTGGGGTGGGCGTCCGCCGCGCAGAGCGGCCCTTCGAACTCCTCGGTGAGCGCCGTGATGGCGAGGATGTTCGCGGGCGTGCCGCCGGGGACGAAGCTCACGTGCGCATCCGGCTGGCCGATCTCGGCCCGGATGAGCTCCGCCGCCCGCGCGCAGTGCTCGTCCGCGCCGTAGCCCACGGTCTGCTCGAGGTTCGTGCGCACGAGCGCGTCCAGGATGCGCGGATGCGCGCCCTCGCTGTAATCATTGCGTAACTGATGCATGGGGCTTCCTCTGCTCGTGGTATGTTTACACCTGGCATAACGGTACCACGCTCGGTGTAAAATTACCCCAGGGGTTATTTTACATTGTATTCGGGTGGATCAGAGAAGGTGAAAGGGCGCACTATGCAGGCACAGAAGGCAGAGGGTACGCGCGACCTCATGGGGCGCGAGATGCGCGCCTGGCAGCGCATGCAGCGCATCGCGGCGGAGGTGTTCGAGCCGTACGGCTTCGAGCCCATCGAGACGCCGGCCATCGAGCAGCTCGACGTGTTCGTGCACGGCATCGGCCAGTCGACGGACGTCGTGCGCAAGGAGATGTTCCGCGTCTTCTCCGGCGCGAACCTCGAGCGCGCGCTCGCCGAGGGGACGGATGCGGGGCTCAAGCCCAAGCAGCGCCTGGCGCTCCGCCCCGAGGGAACGGCGGGCGTCGTGCGCTCCGTGGTGGAGAACAACCTCGTGCCGCAGGGTGGCTCGCCCGTGAAGCTCTACTACGCCGAGGCGATGTTCCGCGGCGAGCGCCCGCAGAAGGGGCGCCTGCGCCAGTTCCACCAGGTGGGCATCGAGTGGCTCGGCGCGCCCGACCCGGCGGCCGACGCCGAGTGCATCATCATGCTCATGGAGCTCTACCGGCGCATGGGCTTCGACCTCTCGAAGCTCCGCCTGCTCATCAACTCCATGGGCGACCCGGCGTGCCGCCCGGCCTACCGCGACCGCGTGCGCTCGTTCATCCTCGACCACGCGGACGAGATGTGCGACGAGTGCCGCGAGCGCGCCGAGCTCAACCCGCTGCGCGCGTTCGACTGCAAGAACGAGCACTGCCGCGAGGTCATGCAGGGCGCGCCGCTCATGCGCGACGAGCTGTGCGACGCGTGCCGCGACCACTACGAGCAGGTCAAGCGCTACCTGGACGCCGCCGGCATCGCCTATGTGGAGGACCCGACGCTCGTGCGCGGCCTCGACTACTACACGCGCACGGTCTTCGAGGTCGAGGCGCCGGGCGCCGGCGTGGGCTCCATCGGCGGCGGCGGGCGCTATGACGGCCTCGTCGAGCTCGAGGGCGGCAAGCCGACCCCCGGCGTGGGCTTCGCCGTGGGCTTCGAGCGCGCCCTGCTCGCCCTCGAGGCGTTCGGCGTCTCTATGGCCGACGAGGTCGCGCCGAGTATCTACGTGGCGAACGCGGGCGATGAGACGCGCGACGCGGTGTTCTCGATCGCCCACGAGCTGCGCGCCGAAGGCATCCGCTGCGAGGCGAACTATCAGGGACGATCGCTCAAGAGCCAGTTCAAGCAGGCCGACAAGCTCGGCTGCGCGCTCATCGCCGTCGTGGGCGGCGACGAGCTCGCCCAGGGCGCCGTGCGCCTGCGCGACATGACGACGCACGACGAGGCGCTCGTGCCGCGCGACGAGGTCGCCGCCGCGGTGCGCTCCCGCCTGCAGACCGCGTGACAGATAGGTGACTGACACCATTTCCCATGGAGGAGGTACCATGACCGAAAGAGAGGCAAGCCATCAGGGGCACAAGCTCGGCGCGATGGATACCGACGCGGTATTCCAGAGCTACGCCGAGATCGAGCTGCCCGAGCGCTTGCGCGACAGCCTGGCGCTGTTCTTGCGCCTGGAGCGCTCGGTGCTGCGCGATTACGACCCGCATATCTGCGACCTGTTCGACCGCCTGCTCAACAGCGTGATCCATGCCAACGAGGGCGATCCCGGCGGCATGGCGGCGGGCGAGGAGACCGACGCCCAGGGCATCCCGACCGGCCCGGGGCCGAGCGCCGCCGCGTTCCGCGACGCCGTCGCCCTCATCGACGGGCTCTCGCTCGACGATGCGCAGGTCGTGGTGCGCGCGTTCACGTCGTTCTTCCACCTCGCGAACCTCTCGGAGGAGCACTACCGCGTGGAGACGCTCCTCGAGCGCGAGCGCGCCGTGTCGATCGACGCCGCCGTCGATCCCACCAACGAGCTCACCGTGGCCTACGACCAGCTCGTGCGCGAGCTCGGCGGCGGCCCCGCCACGCAGCTGCTCTCCACGCTCGAGTTCCACCCCGTGTTCACGGCGCATCCCACCGAGGCGCGCCGCCGCGCGGTCGAGGGCAAGATCCGCCGCATCTCGCGGCTGCTCGCCGATCACGCGAACCTGGGCGGCTCGGCGCTCGTGGAGAACGAGCGGCACCTCTTGCAGGAGATCGACGCCCTCGTGCGCACGAGCCCGACGGCGCCCAAGAAGCCGACGCCCATCGAGGAAGCCGACACGATCATCGACATCTTCGACAATACGCTCTTCGACACCGTGCCCGAGGTGTACCGCCGCTTCGACGACTGGGTGCTCGGCGAGTACGCCGGCTCGGTGCCGCCCGTGTGCCCGGCGTTCTTCCACCCCGGCAGCTGGATCGGCTCGGACCGCGACGGCAACCCCAACGTCACGGCGAAGGTCTCGCGCGAGGTCGCCGCGAAGTTCGCCACGCACATGGTGCAGGCGCTCGAGCGGAAGTGCCGCCGCGTGGGCCGCAACCTCACGCTCGAGGCGGAGCACACCAAGCCCTCGGATGAGCTGCTCAACCTGTGGAACCACCAGGTCGAGATGAGCGAGGTGCTCACATCACGCGCGAGCGCCATCTCCGCGCTCGAGCCGCACCGCGCCGTGATGCTCGTCATGGCCGACCGCCTGGCCGCCACCGTGCGCCGCAACGCCGACACCATGTACCGCAGCGCCGACGAGTTCCTGGCCGACCTGCGCGTCGTGCAGCGCTCGCTCGCGCAGGCGGGCGCGCCCCGTGCCGCGTACGGCCCCGTGCAGACGCTCATCTGGCAGGTGGAGACCTTCGGCTTCCACATGGTGGAGATGGAGTTCCGCCAGCACTCGCTCGTGCACGAGCGCGCCCTGGCAGACATCCGCGAGCACGGCATCCACGGCGAGCTCGCGCCCATGACGCGCGAGGTGCTCGACACGTTCCGCGCCATCGGCTCCATCCAGAAGCGCTACGGCGAGAAGATGGCGCACCGCTACATCATCTCGTTCACCAAGAGCGCCCAGCACGTGGCCGATGTCTACGAGCTCGCGAACCTGGCCTTCGCGCATGCGGAGGACGTGCCCGCGCTCGACGTGATCCCGCTCTTCGAGCAGCTCGAGGACCTCGAGGGCTGCGTGGACGTGCTCGACGAGATGCTCGAGCTGCCCGCCGTGCAGGCGCGGCTCGCGCAGACGAACCGCCGCATGGAGGTCATGCTCGGCTACTCCGACTCCTCGAAGGACGCCGGCCCCACCACGGCCACGCTCGCGCTGCACTCCGCGCAGGCGCGCATCGCCGCGTGGGCGGAGGCGCACGACATCGACCTCGTGCTCATGCACGGTCGTGGCGGCGCGGTCGGCCGCGGCGGCGGCCCCGCGAACCGCGCGGTGCTCGCGCAGCCCAAGGGTTCGGTGAACTGCTTCTTCAAGGTCACGGAGCAGGGCGAGGTCATCTTCGCGCGCTACGGCAACCCGCTGCTGGCGCGCCGGCACATCGAGAGCGTCGCGGCGGCGACCCTGCTCAACTCCGCGCCCTCCGTGGAGCGCCTGAACACCGAGACCACGGAGCGCTACGCGGACATGGCCTCCACACTCAACCGCGCCTCGCACGAGCGCTACCTCGACCTGCTGAACACCAAGGGCTTTGCGCCCTGGTTCTCGACCGTGACGCCGCTCACCGAGGTGGGCCTGCTGCCCATCGGCTCGCGTCCCGCCAAGCGCGGCCTGGGCGCGCAGTCGCTCGACGACCTGCGCACGATCCCCTGGGTGTTCTCGTGGTCGCAGGCGCGCATCAACCTCGCCGCGTGGTACGGCCTGGGCACGGCCTGCGAGACCCTGGGCGACCTGGAGCTCCTGCAGCGGGCGTACCGCGAGTGGCCGCTCTTCACGACGTTCATCGACAACATCGAGATGTCCATCGCCAAGACGGACGGGCGCATCGCCAAGATGTACCTGGCGCTCGGTGACCGCGAGGACCTCGCGCGCAAGGTCTACGACGAGATGCAGCTCACGCGCCGCTGGACGCTCGCCATCGTGGGCGACGCCTGGCCGCTCGAGCACCGGCACGTGCTCGGCCGCGCGGTGCGCGTGCGCAACCCCTACGTGGACGCGCTGTCGCTCGCGCAGGTGCGTGCGCTGCGCGTGGTGCGCGCGCAGCAGGAGGAGCTCGCCGAGGAGCAGAAGGCCGAGCTGCTCGCGCTCATCCTCTCGACCGTGACCGGCGTCTCCGCCGGCCTCCAGAACACGGGGTGATGCCCGCCGTCGTGCTGTGGGACGAGCCCGGCTGCGCTTATGGTCGCGGGCGGGGCGCCGCGGCCTCGCACATGCATGGTGCGGGGCGGGTCGCGCCTGTTCGCATGCATGGCGGGCCGCCGCGCCCGTTCCCATCCATGGCGAGCTGCATCGCCCGCTCGCATGCTTCAGCTTGGGAGCCAAAAAGAGGACGTTTTCGCTTGGAAACATGCCTCTTTTTGGCTCCTTTCGCGTCAGTGGCGCGTATCTTTGAGCTCGTCCGCGGGGGAATCGCCGCGCGGCGCCCGCGCATCCCGCTGGGCGAGCTGCCGGGCGATCACATCGTCCGAGATGTGGACGAGGCAGAAGCCGAGGGCCGTGCCAGGCGCGGAGCGCCCGAGCGCACTGACGGCCTGGGCCGCGGCGTCGCTTCGGGGCACGCCGTACGCCTCGAGCTTTCGGATGAAGCGGGCACTGTCCATGAGGTCGGGGTAGGAGAGCCGGACGATGGGCATGCGGAACAGCGTGAGCGCCGCCTCGCGGTGCTGCTCCCGCGCGAGCACGCGCGCCGAGGTCTCGCCCTGGAGCAGGCGCTTGTCCTCGTATTTCAGCATGCCGTCGACCTCGATGATGACGTTCGTGCCATCCGCGCGGTCGACAAGCATGTCGACGCGGAACGTCTTGCCCGACTCGAGGGGGTTGTCGAACGGGACCTGCAGCCGGGGAGACGCGAAGCCGTGGATGATCATGAGGGCGCGCGCGACCGATTCCGCCCAGCTCTCGCTGCGCGGGCTCGCATATCCCATGACGCCCGCGACGCGCCGCGCGTTTCGATGGCGCGTCCCCAGCTCGCGCAAGCCTGCCTTGAGTTGCCGCGCCGTCGTGGACGCGTTCGTGGCGGTGGGCGCGCAGAGGCGCAGGGCGCGGTCGGCGACGGCGAGGCCCACCGGGAAGATCGAGCGGGCGAGCACGTCATAGACCGTCTCGATGAACGGTGTCACGCGGATGCCGTTCGCCGTGGCCACGGGGATGCCGTCAGCGAACTTGTGATATACGAGCGTCTTCGGGGTGTTGCCCCGGGCATGCGTGGTCGAGGCGACGTGGACGGCGCGCGTCCGCTCCGCCGGCAGGGGGAGCCCCCAGGCAATGGCGGCGGAATCGTGGCAAAAGACCCAATCGGGATGGAGCGCCTGCAGGCCGCGGAGAACGTGGAGGGCGCGCTCGTCGAGTGAGAGCTGCTTCCAGGTGCCCGCGCGCATGTAGAGCGAGCGAAACGGGCGGATAAGCGCGCGCTGCCTGACGCGCTTCATGAGGTGCCGGCGCAGGGAGGGGTCGGTGCTCGCGAGGCATGCGCCGCGTTGCTCGGCCTCATCGAGAAGCTGCGAGATATGGTGCTCGATTCGCTTGCTCATGGTGCCCCCGATCGCTCAGAGGGTGTTCGCGTGCATCCATGATACGCGCCCGAGGGGACATGCGCGCCCGCGCGGGCGAGGGAAGGGCTCCGGCGAGGGCGCCACGGCATCGCGTTGCGATTGAGCCGGCAGGGATGAGGGAGGCGCGCGAACGAGGGACCGTGGCATCGACCCGCGCCTGACTACATGCGGCCGCGGGAAGGGTCTGGAGCAAAAATGAAGGAGCTAGAAGGGTTAGGGGCCAAAAAGAAGCAAAAAGAAGGGTTGGGAGCCAAAAAGAAGCAAGTTTTGCGGAGAAACATGCTCGGTTTTGGCTCCTAAGGGAGAGAACGCTCCGGAAGGGATTACTGGAAGGGGCGGCGAGCGCCTGCTGCAAGTGCTTGCAAGCGGCCACGAGCCGCCGCGCGTGCGCGCGAGTGCCCGCGGGAGATCGCGAGCCGCCGTGAGTGCCTTCAAGCGGCCACGACCTGCCGCGAGTGCACGCAAGCAGCCACGACCTGCCACGACCTGCTGCGAGTGCACGCGACCTGCCGCGAGCGCCGGCGCGTCGCCCTCGTGCGGCCTGCCACCCCGCGCATTCGCTCGCCCCGAACGCCCCGTCCCACCTGATGCGGAGAGTCTGAGAAATCCGGTTGACCCCGCAGCTCAACGCGGTATACTTCTACAGTCATTTGCAGAGCCCCGTGAATCTCTGTAAGACACGTACGGTACATGGAGGAGTCAAGTGATTCAGAAGTCGACTCACTACGCCAAGCAGGGTGAGGTTGCCCGCAACTGGGTCCTCATCGATGCCGAGGGCAAGGTGCTGGGCCGCTTGGCCACGCAGATCGCCATGATCCTGCGCGGCAAGAACAAGCCCCAGTTCACGCCGAATTCCGACTGCGGCGATTTCGTGGTGGTCATCAACGCCGATAAGGTCCAGCTTACCGGCAACAAGGCCGACCACAAGACCTACTATCGCCACAGCGGGTACAACGGTGGCCTCAAGGCCGAGAGCTTCCGCACTGCTATGGAGCGTCATCCCGAGGAGGTCGTCCGGCGCGCCGTCCGCGGCATGCTGCCGAAGACCACGCTCGGCCGCCAGCAGCTCGGCAAGCTGAAGATCTACGCCGGTCCCGAGCATCCGCATGCTGCGCAGAACCCCACGAAGATCGAGCTGGAGGCATAAGCTATGGCTGAGAACACCGTTGTCTATCAGGGCACCGGGCGCCGCAAGAACGCCGTGGCCCGTGTCCGTCTCGTTCCCGGTACCGGCAAGGTGACCATCAACAAGCGCGACGCCGCCGAGTACTTCGGCCGTCAGCAGCTCCTCGATGGCGCCCTCGCCCCCTTCAAGGTGACCGACACCATGGGCACCTTCGACGTCATCGCCCTCTGCGATGGCGGCGGCATCTCCGGCCAGGCCGGTGCGCTGCGCCTCGGTATCGCGCGCGCCCTGCTGAACGCCGGCGACTACCGCGCCGACCTCAAGCGTGCCGGGTACCTCACCCGCGACGCCCGCGTGGTCGAGCGCAAGAAGTACGGCCTCAAGAAGGCTCGCCGCGCTCCGCAGTTCTCCAAGCGTTAATCGCTGCTGCACGAGTTGCATCTTTGGAGCCCGCCTTCGTGGCGGGCTCTTTTTGTACCGGCCTCGCATCGGCGCACCCGCGCGCCCCGTTCGTTCCGGGCGCATTTGGGTGTACGATATACCACATGGCATGTCCCGTCGTGCATCGTCTGGTCGAGCACGTTGGCTTGTAAGGAAGACATGATCAAGTCGCTTCTCAACTCATTGGGCATCCACGGGCGCAGCAGCGTGCTGCTCTCGCCCCTCGCCGGAAAGGTCATCCCGCTCTCCGACGTCCGCGACCCGGTCTTCTCGTCCGGTTCGCTGGGCGAGGGCGTCGCCATCGAGCCGACGGGCTGCAAGGTGGTCGCCCCGTCCGATTCGAAGGTGAAGGCGATCTTCCCGAGCGGCTATGCCGTCGCGCTCCACACGAACGAGGGGCTCGACGTCCTCGTGCATATCGGGCTCGATACGGAGAAGCTCGAGGGGCGGTACTTCACCGTGCACGCCTCCGTGGGCGATACCGTGCGGAAGGGCGACGTGCTCATCGAGTTCGACCGCGACGCCATCACGCGCGAGGGTTACGACCTCACCGCGCCGATCCTCGTGTGCAACGCCGCGGAGTTCTCGAGCATCAAGGGCAAGGTGGGGAACACGGTCGGCGAGCTGGAGAAGCTCATCACCGCTCGCATGTAGCGGATCTTGGTAGCAAGGCGGGCGCCGCCCGCTCGGACAGTTGTTGGAAGGGGTCCTATGTTCAAGATCGTCAAGGCGCGCGACTACGCAGATATGAGTCGCAAGGCGGCGAACATCATCTCCGCGCAGGTCATCCTCAAGCCCGATTGCGTGCTGGGCTTGGCGACGGGCAGCACGCCTATTGGCGCCTATCACCAGCTCATCGACTGGTACAACAAGGGCGATGTGGACTTCTCGCAGGTCAGCACCTATAACCTCGATGAGTATCGCGGCCTCACGCACGATGACCCGCAGAGCTACCACTACTTCATGCGCGACAACTTCTTCGACCATATCAACATTGACCTGGCGAACACGCATGTGCCGGACGGTTCGAACCCCGATGCCGAGGCGGCGTGCAGCGCCTACGACAAGATGGTCGAGGAGGCCGGCTACCCCGACCTGCAGCTGCTGGGCATCGGCAACAACGGCCACATCGGCTTCAACGAGCCCGATGACCATTTCTCGAAGGGCACGCACTGCGTCGACCTCACCGAGTCCACGATCAAGGCGAACAGCCGCCTGTTCGAGCGCGAGGAGGACGTCCCGCGCCAGGCGTACACCATGGGCGTGCAGACCATCATGTACGCGCGCATGATCCTCGTGGTGGCGAACGGCGCGGCGAAGGCGCAGGCCGTGCACGACATGTGCTTCGGCCCGGTGACGCCGCAGTGCCCGGCGTCGATCCTGCAGCTGCACCCGAACGTCGTCGTGGTGGCGGATGCGGAGGCGCTCTCGCTCTGCGAGTAGGGTTTCGCACACGGCATGACGGGCTGCGCGTCGGTTTTTCAACTGCATAGATGTGCGCTTGCGGGCGGGTTCCGGATGGAGTCCGCCCGTTTGCGTTTGGCGGCTCGGCACGGGGTGTGCCCGCGGTGAGCGGTGTGGATGCGCGCGGAGGGGCACGGCGTCGCTGCCGGGCGCGTTGAAACTTTCCACGTACCACCCGGCAATCTTGCATAAATCTGACCGATTTCTGCCATAAGGCGATACAAAAGAAATAATGTGTCCCCTATCCTAGTTTTTAGCGGGGAGCGCCATCGTATCCGTAGGCGGTGGGATCGCGTTCGCGGACGGTATCGCGCGCGACGCCTACGAAGGTGGGGCTGATACGTCCCCGTGCAAGCCCAGCATGCCGGTATCGGGCGCATCCTGCGGGGATGCGCAGGCGCATGCGCGGACAGAAGTTGGTTTTTCACATGGTCACAAACCTTGCCCTAAACCTTGCAGGGCACTGGCACCGTCTGGGTAATATCGGTGCCCGTAACGGCATACCTGCAGATCCCCTCGTATCGTTTGGCATGAGATGATTGCGAGGGACGAGATGATCACGATTTCAGCGCATGCATCGACATGGGTGGGAACGCGGCCGGGCGGCGGGAGGCGCGCGCCCGGTGGCGACGGTGCCGCATCGCGCAGCGGCCATCAGCTGCCCACGGGGCCGAGCTTCATGGTGAGGCGCACGCGGCTCATCCAGGAGCTGGCCCAGCAGGCATCGTCAGCAGGGATCGCCGTGCTGTGCGCGCCACCGGGGTTCGGCAAGACCGCCCTGCTCATCCAATACGTGGACGAGGTCGTAAACGATCCGCAGCGCGGTGTGGCCCGGCTCGTCGATGCGGACCACGCCGTGCTCTCCGAGCTCTCCATCCAGCTCGAGGGCATCGCCGGGGAGCTCGCGCATGCCGTCCGTCCGGCGCTCGCGATCGACAACGTCCCCGCCTTCCCGGATGCCGACGCGGAGGCCTTCGCAGAGCTGCTCAGGGGGCTGCGGGCATCCGGCGTGGAAATCGTGATCGCCTGCACGCCGGCGGCGGAGGGTCTGGTGCGCAAGCTGGGCGACGCGGCGAAGTTCGGGGCTGGCCAGCTCATCGTGCGACCGCGGGAATATGCGGAGTGGTCGCGCGTCCTCTCCATCTCGGGCGCGCTCGACGTCTATGCCCTGACGCAGGGCATACCGGTGCTCGTCGCCGCACTCCAGGGCATGACGGAGCAGACGGTGCCCTTGCCCCAGCCCATCGAGGGATATGCGGTCGACCTCTACCACGCCATCCTCGCGGAGCTGCGGGAGACGGATGAGGAGCGCTATACGCTCGCGGTCGCCCTGCTCCTGGCGGGCAGCGGGAGGTTCCGCGACCTTGCGCGCGCGGGCGTCGACGTCACCGCGCCCGCCCTGCGCGGGCTGCTGCGCGCCTACCCGGTGTTCGGCGAGGACCGCACGGCGGGGACGTTCGCCTGCCTGGGGACGGAGGGCGGGGCGCGCCGCAAGATGCGCGAGTCCCTGGCGCAGGAGGATCCCGCGACCGCACGCCGCGTGGCACGCGCCCTGCTCAGGGCGGGGCGCAGCGACCAGGCGGTGACGCTCGTGGACGAGTGCCTCGCGCCCAAGGATGCCGCCGCGAGCGTCGATGCCGCCCCGCTGCTGCTCGCGGTGCGCGGGCATGCGTCGTTCGTGAGCGGGGTCGTCGCGCGCCGCAAGGAGGCGAGGGCGAGCGGCCGGGCATCGCTTCCCCTCGAGCTCGCCGTCTACGCGTCCGCCCTCACGGTGGGCGACTACCGCCTGGCACGGGCGGTCTGCGGCGAGCTCAGGAGCCGTACCGGCGAGGTGTCCTCGGCCGCGGAGCGCCGTGCCTGGAAGGGCGCGCGGGTGCTCGCGCATGCGATGGGGCACGCGCGCGGGCTCGACCTGCCCGAGCTCCCCGACAAGAAGGGCCGTGGGGGCACGAGCCTCGGCGTGGACTTCGAGGCGTTCGAGCTCCATGCGCGCTGTCGTGCCGCGCTCATCGAGCAGGGCACCTGGACGGGCGAGGCGGAGCGCTTGCTGGAGCACGTGCGGGACGCAGGCGGCGTGGACGACGCCGTCGATATCCCCTTGGTGCTCCTTCGCTGCGACGTGCTGCTCGCCGAGGCGCTCATGGGGTCGCTCGGGCATATCGGGAAGGATGACGCCGAGCTCGCGCTGGCCGACCGCGACCTGCGCGAGCGCAAGCTGGCGCCCGTGGTGAGCTATGCGCGCCTCGTGCGCTCCGCCCGGAGGCTGTTCGCGGGCGCCCCGCTCATCGACGAGCGCGCCTTCACCGACGCGGGCACGGCGGCGCTTCGGGCATCCGACCTATCGCTCCAGCTGCTCGCCACGGTCTTCGCGGGCTGGCAGGAACTCGTCCAGGGGCAGGCGGTCAACGCCCGCTTCCGCGCGCAGCAGGTGCTGAAGCTCGTCGACGACGACCAGCCCTACCTGCAGCAGCTCGCGTTCTTCCTCGAGCGCGTCTCGCATCTCCACGGCATGTCGCGGGGAGCCGTGCGGGAGGAGGCGGGCATGCTCGACCTCGCGCGCACGGACTTGACGCCCGCCGAGGCATGGGTGAGCGCGTGCTTCCTCGCCGCCGCGCGCGACGACGCGGAGCTCTCGGCCTGGTACTCCCTGCATAAGGAGACGCTGCTCGAGCCCTCGTTCAGGCTGTTCGCGCGCCTCGCTCTCTCGGTGCTCGGCCCGCGCGCCGATGCCCTGCGCCGCCTGCTGCCCGCCACCCTCGCGCCGTACTACATCATGGAGGGCGAGCCGAAAGACGAGGAGCAGCCGCTCTTCACGCTCATCCCGCCGGAGTACCCCGAGGAGGTGGGGAAGGTGTCCATCCGCTTGCTGGGCGGCTTCTCCGTCACGAAGAACGGGCACGTGCTCGCCGACACGATTTGGCGCCGGCGCAAGATCGGCGTGCTCGCGGCACGGCTTGCCGTCGAGCGCGGGTCGTTCGTCACGCGCCGCACCATCACCGAGGAACTCTGGCCGGGCTTGGATTACACGCGGGCGCGCGAGAACCTGTACTCGACGCTCTCGACGCTGCGGCACGCCCTCGGGCAGCGCCGCGACGGCCCGCAATACCTTATGACGCAGGGCGACGGCCTCTGCCTCAATAGCGAGTACGTCGATTCGGATGTCGTGAGGTTCAACGAGCTCGCGCGCGAGATCCTGCTCGGGCACCTCAAGATGAGCGCCTCGCAGCTCATCGCCCTCTGCCTGAAGGTCGAGGGGCTCTATGTGGGCCCGCTCGTGGTCCCGGACCGCTGCAACATCCCCTATTTCAAGCATATGCGCCACACGCTGCAGGCGAAGTTCATCGATTGCATGCTGCGCGGGATCGACGTGGCGATCGAGGAGGAGGACGTGAACTCGGCGCTCTGGATGGTGGAGGCGGCGTTCCGCAGCGAGACGGGTCGCGAGGACGTCGTGCGCCGCGCCCTCCAGGTGTACGAGATGGCGGGCAGGTACGGCGACGTGGAGGACGTGTACCGCATGCACCGGGACTACCTGTTCAAGCACGCGGACCGGGGGCCCGAGCTCGAGACGGAGCGGGTGTACCGGGAGATCGAGAACAGGAGGCTGCGCTTCGGGGCGTGATGGCCGCAGGTGCGCGGGATGCGCGTGGCCGCGCGGGGCGGGTGGGCTAGGGGAGTTTGATGTGCTCGATGTCGTCGCGCTTGCTCTCCCGGTACAGGGAGAACTTGCGGCCGATTACCTGGACGACCTCGGCGTGGCAGCGCTCGGCGAGCTCCTCGGCGGCCTCGCGCACGTCGAGGGCGGAGGTGTCGAGCACCGAGCACTTGATGAGCTCGTGGGCCTCGAGCGCCGCGTTGGCCTGCTCCACCACGCCGTCGTTCACATCGGCCTTGCCGATGATGATGCTGGGATTGAGGTGGTGCGCGAGGCTGCGCAGGTGACGGACGTGCTTACCGGTCAGTGCCATGGCGATCGCTTGCCTTTCTCGACGTGGGTTCCGGGCATCGGAAACGTGACCACGATACCGTATTCGAGCGCGGGTTCGCAAGGGAAGGGTGCCGGGCGGCGCGACGCGAACGGAAGGAGGTGCGATGGATGGGCGGGCTGCGTGAAACAAGATGGAAACAGCGCGGCGGCTGATGGCGGGATAACGTACCCGCCCCTCCTATATAATGGGCGCAACGTGTCTTTGCGCCTTGGCGCGGAGGGGAGGAACCATCATGAGCGAACAGGAACAGCAGGGCGTGCCCCCTGCGGCGCAGCCACAGGCCGATGCGCCCGCCGCCGGCGCGGTCGATGAGGTGCAGGGAGCGCCGGCCGCACCCGAGCCGCTGCCGATGCCGCCGGTGTCCGAGCAGCCGGTGCCTGCGCCGGAGCCGGTACCGGAGGCGCCGCGCCGGAGCAGCCGCTGCCGATGCCGCCTGTGCCGGATGCGGCCGAGGCGCCCGCACCGGATGCGCCCGCACCCGAGCAGGCGCCCGCGCCGCCCGCGAGCG